>JBLHGH010000011.1:0-21565 GCA_047615425.1 Candidatus Latescibacterota bacterium | reverse complement strand
ACAATGGTAATCCATTACCGTCGAGTGATTACTGGTTCCAAGTAGAATATACGGAAAACGAAACCCGAAAAGAATTTAGAGGACATTTTACCTTGAAACGCTAAAAAAACTATGAAACTGAAAAGAACCTACTTAGTATTATTTTTGCTAATATCCTCGTTTACTTACGCGCAGGATGGTATTCCTATTTATTCTGAGTACTTAGCGGATAATCTATATATCATGCATCCGTCGATGGCAGGAGCTGCTGTAAATAATCAAGTGCGTTTAACTGCAAGAAAGCAGTGGTTTGATCAAGTAGATGCACCGAATTTACAGACAATGAGTTTTAATGCTCGATTAGGGGAACAATCGGCAGTGGGTGCAATCGTGTATAACGATAAGAATGGGTATCACTCACAAACGGGGTTATATATGACCTATGCGCATCACTTGATGTTTTCGCGAAGTGACGCTGATTTAAATCAATTATCTTTTGGTATTAGTGGTGGGGTTACACAAACACGTCTGGATGAAACACAATTTGACCCACTTATTTTTGACCCTATTATTGCAAATATTATTCAAAGCACCTCGTACTTTAATGTTGATGCTGGTTTTTCATACAATTTCTTAAATTTTTCAGGACACTTTACTGTGAAGAACCTACTTTTTCAGAATAGAAATTTATTTTCGGAAGAATTTGAGTCAAACAATCAACGTAAATACGTTTTTGGAGCGGCCTATTCAATTGGAAAATACGGTTCCGTAATGTCATACGAGCCTTCGATTATGATTCAGTTTCAAGAAAGAACTGGTGAGCAAGCTTTTGATTTAAACTTTAAAGCATACCGAGAAGTTGAGTTCGGTAAAGTTTGGGCTGCGCTTTCATATAGAAGAAGCTTTGACGGTGCGGAGTTTCTTGAAGGAAGTAGCATTAGCGACCAAAAACTACAATATATCACACCTATTTTAGGTGTAAATTATAAGCAATTCATGTTTGCTTATACATATTCTTATCAAGTTGGAACAATCAAATTTGAAAGTGGTGGACACCACCAAATCACGATTGGATTTGATTTTCTAGGCGGTAGGCAGCCGGCTTACGATTGCAACTGTCCTGCCATAAACTAAAAAAAAGCCCCAGTGTTTTCTGGGGTTTTTTTTATAAAATCATTCTTGTCTTATAAGTTAGTTATCCCACGCATAGTTTTTCTTAGAGGTTTGTCTTTTCAATGCTGTTATCATAGCTGCCTCTAAACTATTTCCACTTTCAGTTTTCTTGTCCGCTATAAAATCTTTCCGTTTTATGTTCTGTTGCGCTATTTCCTCTTTGATACTTGCTCTCTCATTTCGGATGTTTTCTACATGATTACGATCCCGTTACAAAATGGTTTTGAAGTCTTGGAAGTGGCTGATATTATCTATTGTCAAGCAGATGACAACTATACTAATATGCATTTAGAAAAAGGGAAGAAACTTGTGAGTAAGACACAAGTACTTTTAGGATATCCTTGCCGAAAGCGGATTTGCACGCATACATAAATCATATTTGGTAAATGTCAACGCAATTACGGAGTGCCGAAAGGGGAAAGGTGGAAGTGTTGTTTTGCGCAGTGGGAAAGAGATTATGGTCAGTCCTTCACGAAAAAAAGAGCTGCTCGCTTTCTTTAGCTAGGAAATTATTTCGTTTAAAATCGCGATATAATCTTTTCTATTATTGACAAAGTCCATTTCAGAAATATCAATCATCTTAATATTGATGTTGTTTTGAGTTTTAATAAATTCGAGATAACCATCATTGATTTTTTGAAGATAAGAAGCTTCAATACCTTTCTCAAAACCACGCCCTCGTTTTTTGATATTCTCCAGTAGTCTGTCAGTATTCTGATACAAATACACATAAACATCCGGGCTAGGAAGTTCTTTATGCATTAAATGAAAGAGCTTTTTGTATAAATTAAACTCTTCATCAGCCAAGGTCACTTTTGCAAAAATGAGCGACTTATATGCCTCATAATCTGCTACGACGCAGTCTTTGAATAAATCGAATTGCGTGATATCTTCTAATAATTGCTGATAACGATCCGCTAAGAAGGACATCTCAAGTGGGAAAGCATAACGCGCTTGGTCATCATAGAATTTAGGAAGAAACGGATTGTCTTTGAAGCGTTCTAAAATGAGTTTAGCATTGAAGTCTGTTGCTATTTGCGTTGCGAGACTAGTCTTCCCGGCTCCTATATTTCCCTCAATAGCAATATAGTTATACTTTGACAGGTCATAGTCCTTGATGGGGTTTCGTAGCCATTTCGATTGTTTGGTAATTTCACTCGTGTCTTTTGTTTTTGAAAGCAACTTAATGATGCTATCATTTAAGACTGGATGAATGAGTTGAGAATCTATTTCTGCCAGTGGTAGTAAAACAAATTTTCTGTTTTGAATTTCAGGATGAGGCAGCGTAAGAGTTTTTGTTTTCTTCACAACATCGTCAAATAGCAGTATGTCGATATCGATAATACGTGAGCTATACTCGTTCGTCTTTTTGCGCGCTCTTCCTAGCTTTTTTTCTATAGAAAGTGTTGTGTTTAGAACTTCATTAGGCATTTGGCTAGTTTGCAAAGATAATACACAGTTAAGAAAAGCACTTCCGTCAAAACCTATTGCGGGTGTTTCATATACAGCCGAAATTTTACTCACAGCGCCAATTTCATTGAAGATTGCGTTTACAGCGGCTTGTAGGTACTCAAACCTATTGCCTAAATTACTTCCGAGTGATAGATATATGTTGTGTAATGGTTTAATGCCAGTAGGGGTTTAACATTTAAGACGAAATTAAGTAAAAGAAAATGACTGACCATTACCTTTGGTCAGATAGACAAAACTTTTGACGAAGGACTCCATCAAAGATAGACTATTAGCACAACGTATCTATTTGATACTAGCAGCCTTGTTTATTGCTTCTTTGGTGGTTTCAAATTTGATCTTTCAAAAATTTTTCTATTGGGATTTTTTCGGACACTATACTTTTGAGATTTCAGTAGGAATCCTGCCGTACCCCATTACATTTCTTATCACAGATTTGATAAGTGAAGTGTATGGAAAGAAAAAGGCGAATCAAGTAGTAACCGCAGGGATTTTTGCCTCCTTTTTTTCGTTGCTAATTGTTTATGTTGCAGATTATGTTCCTGCTACTGCTTGGAGTCCCATTGATGATGATTTGTTCAGCAGTGTATTTGGAGCAACTTCCATTGCTGTATTGGCTTCTATGATGGCGTATTTGTTAGCACAGCATATTGATATTCATGTCTATCATTTTTGGAAGAAGGTTACAGCTGGCAAACATCTTTGGCTCCGTAATAATTTCTCGACGTTTTTGTCTCAATTTGTTGATACATTTACGGTACTACTGTTGCTGTGTAGCTTTGAAAAAATAGCATGGGACTTGTTTGGCAGTTTATTACTAGGAGGGTTCCTGTTTAAAGCTCTGGTAGCCATATTGGATACGCCCCTTTTGTATGCAGCAGTATTTATATTTCGGAAGCGATTTGGACTGGCAGTGGGTGAAGAAATATCATTTAACGAACCAGCATTGGAGTAATATAGTTCGTTGGGCAGATTTTGATTTCAGTCTGTTTTATGGTTTTTCAGATGCCAATTTTGAGGTTTACTAGAAATCCTTCGCTTCCACGCACATTAAAAACGGTATCGTCTTCAAAGATTAGATATTGCCCTTTGATACCTTTTAAAATGCCTTCAAAGTTTGGTGTTTTTGTCAGGTTTAAACTCTTTACTTTCAAAGGATATTTTAGCACTGGGAATTGTAAATGTGTTTCTGTATTATTTTCTATGAAATATTCCTGGGCTTCTTCTGGGATATATTGTTTTAATTTTTGACGCCACTCTTTAAGGTCTTCATCTTGAATTTCATTTTTTAGCATGGTACGCCAATTGGTTTTATCGCCTACATGATTTTTGAGGGCTACCTCAGTTATACCAGCTAGATAGCGATTCGGAACCTCAACAATTTCGATTGCTTCGTGTGCGCCTTGGTCAATCCAGCGCGTGGGTACTTGTGTTTTACGCGTCACACCAACTTTCACATTGCTGCTATTTGCTAAATAAACAATATGCGGTTGCATTTGCACTTTCTTTTCATAGGCCAGATCTCGATCTTCCTTGTCTAGATGCGCTGTACTTAGCTCGGGGCGCATAATCCAATCTGCTGCTTGAGGGATTTCATAAAAGCAGTCGTAACAAAAACCTTGGCGGTAAATTTTTTTGGATGAACTACAGTTAAGGCATTGATAACCTATAAACGTTATAGATACTTTCTTGTCTAGTAATTGATTGACATTTAGAAAATCATTCTCGAAGATCAAATAATACTGGATTGGCGAACCAATTTCAGTTTGCATTTTTGTTAAAACACCTTCGTATTGCATAGAATAAAATTGTATTTTTAAAGCATAAAGATAGTTCAAAATAATGCCAATACCCATTGTAAATTCTATAGCCTCATGGTTTTTGAAAAAACGGTTTCATCAAATTGAACTGTTTTTAAAGTACCCTATTGAGGTGCAAGAGGAGCTGCTTCAAGCCTTAATAGTGAAGGCCAAAACTACGGAGATAGGAAGGCAATACGACTTTGATTCTATTAAGTCTTATCAAGAATTTGCTGCCCGAGTGCCCATTACTAATTATGAAGAGAATCAAGAACGTATAGAACGCGCTCGACGAGGAGAGAGTAATATTTTTTGGCCAACACCTATAAAGTGGTTCGCTAAATCCAGTGGAACCACCAATGCGAAAAGCAAATTTATACCCGTAAGTAGTGATTCACTTGAAAATTGTCATTATGCAGCGAGTAAGGATTTGTTGTGTATGTACCTGAATAATAACCCTGAGTCGCATCTATTCGTTGGGAAGGGTTTGCGTCTTGGAGGCAGTAAGGAGTTGTATGAAGAGAATGGCACCTACTTTGGGGATTTATCTGCGATCTTAATTGATAACATGCCTTTTTGGGCTGAGTTTAGTAGTACGCCAAAGAGTGAGATATCTTTAATGGCAGACTGGGAGACCAAGATGCAGGCCATTGTAAACGAAACGGTTAATGAAAGTGTAACCAGCTTAGCTGGTGTGCCTTCATGGATGTTAGTGCTACTCAATAATGTGCTAGAAACTACAGGCAAAGAGAATTTGTTTGAAATATGGCCTAACCTAGAAGTCTATTTTCATGGAGGCGTTAGCTTCGATCCGTATTTGGAGCAGTACAACAAAATACTTCCAAAGGATAACTTTAGGTATTATGAAATTTACAATGCTTCGGAAGGGTTTTTCGCTATCCAAGATAGAAATTCGAATAAGGAATTGCTCTTAATGCTTGACTATGGTATTTTTTATGAGTTCATTCCAATGGATAGCTATGGAAGTTCTTTAGAAATAGTTGTGCCATTATCCGAAGTAGAAGTTGGTAAGAACTATGCAATCATCATTACCACGAATGCTGGACTATGGCGTTACAAGATTGGTGATACCGTTCGCTTCACATCCGTTAGCCCACACAGAATTAAAGTTACTGGAAGAACGAAGCATCATATTAATGTCTTTGGAGAGGAATTAATTATAGAAAATGCGGAATCGGCGCTTCGGAAGGCATCTGCACTAACACAAACTGAAATCGTTGATTATACAGCGGCGCCTATTTTCATGGAAGGAAAAAAGAAAGGTGCTCATGAGTGGATTATTGAATTTAAACGACCCCCTCAGGATGTTAATGTGTTTTCTGAAATCCTAGATAGAGCACTTCAAGAAGTAAATAGTGACTACGAAGCCAAGCGCTATAATAATACTACTTTGAACCCGCCTACAATACATTGTGGTAGGGACAAGCTTTTTTATGACTGGCTCAAAGAAAAAGATAAACTTGGAGGTCAACATAAAGTGCCACGTCTTTCGAATTCTCGCGAATATTTAGAAGAATTACTCTCTTTGAATAAGTAGTCATTTTTCAAGAATCGACGAAATACACGTATCTCGGCTGAAAGCCAGCGCAGTAAAGCGTCGTTTTTGGTTGTTTATCAGAAATCATAGATTTTGTGTGCATTTCAACGAATTTCCCCTCGTTTCAGCTAAAAGTTTTGGTAGTACTTTTCTTACACCATATGTTTGTCCTGTTCAATTATAAGAAGAATACCAATGAAAAAAGTAATATTTATAGTAGCAACCTTCATATTCACAATGTCATTTACGTCCTGTGGAACTGTAAGCGCGATTCAGAATCAAGATATAGAAGTAGCTGGTTATACTTTAAAGAATAAGAAGGAAGTGGTTGAATATAAAATTTTAAATAAAAAGTCTAAAACGGTTATTGTGATACCGTAATTTATAAATTATTCAAGTTAAGTTATAGTAAAAAGCCTCGAACGGTTTAGTGTTCGAGGCTTTTTTAATGCAGTCTTTTTCAAATTGCACAGGAAAAAAGTTCTTATTGCTTCACAAACCGTTCAACAGACACTTGACCTTTATCTTCAATAACTTGAATAAAATATAAACCAGCGGGCAAGCCGGCAGTCCCAATTTCAATCAAGCCAATGTCAATGGCTATTTCCCAATGGGCTAACCCTAAATAGACTTCATATACAATGTTGTGTTTTCTTTTACATCATTCTTTAGTATCGTTATAGGATGCTAAATCAGCTATTAAATTATTCATTCCGTTTGCTGACCTTTCTAATGCTCCGTTTAAACGATTACACGTATTTATAAATAATTTGGAGTAAGAAATAAATTCTTTATCCATATGTTTGACTCTTTCTCGAACTTCATTGGCACTTTGGTTCAAATCAATCCAATTATTTGGCGCTAAAAAATTTAATTTACAATGAGTTCCATATTCAGTAGCCTTAGCTAATTGAACTTTTACACCCATTATTTTCAATCGGTATAAATGGTCGATTTGTTTCGTTAAACTATCGGGTAATTGATTTAATAGACTTGAGTTTGGAAGACTGTTATAAAGAGGCGAATTTTCATTTTGAAAATAAGAATCCGTACCTAATCTTTTTAAGGCCCATTTTAGATTTGTTGTGTCAATTTTGTTTTCACTTTCCCAATAATCTAATGCACTTTGAAATGATTTAATCCCATTTTCACTGTCTCTTAAATCCGAGAGATGTTCTCTTTCTTTTAAATCTGAAATTAACACATCAATTAATTGCCCCTCCAAACGCTGCACCTTTTGGGACTCGTTCCAATTGTTTATCTGAAGCGCTATCAAAATTCCAACAACCACAAGAACAATTTCTCAAATTGCATAGAGAAGATACTTGCTGTATTTATTATTAGTCAATAGACCTTGTCGAATTTTTCTAAAGAATTTTATGATTGGTTTTAATGAAGCATAACGCCCTATAAAACACAGTATGCGCTATGAAACGGCCTTCAACTTCTTAATTGTTGACTTATTCAACTTCTCCTCAGCGTATTCCATTGTTACGTGAAGCGAAGTATGTTCAGTTCCTGGAAGTTCAAACATGGCATCCGTTAACACGGCTTCACAAAGAGATCTAAGGCCACGTGCACCTAGTTTGTACTCGATTGCTTGTTCTACTATGAAGTCCATAGCTTCTTCCGTAATAACGAGCTCAATACCATCCATTTCAAACAACTTCATGTATTGTTTAATGATGGCATTCTTAGGCTCAGTTAAAATAGCTCTTAAGGTTTCTTTATCAAGCGGATTCATATAAGTTAATACTGGGAGCCTCCCAATGATTTCAGGAATTAATCCGAAATCCTTCAAGTCTCTTGGAATAATATAGCGTAGTAAATTATCGCGATCCAAGAATTCTTCTTTCATGGTAGCACTAAAGCCAACTGCTTGCATATTTAAACGTTTGGAAATGTGTCGTTCAATACCATCAAAAGCACCACCAGCGATAAAGAGGATGTTTTCAGTATTTACTTCAATAAACTTTTGATCGGGATGTTTACGTCCTCCTTTTGGCGGGACGTTTACAACGGTTCCTTCTAGTAGCTTCAATAAGGCCTGTTGCACACCTTCACCGCTTACATCACGGGTAATTGAAGGGTTGTCGCTTTTTCTCGCAATTTTGTCTATCTCATCGATAAATACAATTCCATTTTGAGCTTTCTCCAGGTTATAATCTGCGGCCTGTAGCAATCTAGTCAAAATACTTTCTACATCTTCACCAACATAACCAGCTTCGGTTAAAACAGTAGCATCCACAATAGCCAATGGCACGTTAAGCATTCTCGCGATAGTTTTTGCAACTAGTGTCTTACCCGTTCCTGTTTGCCCAACGATGATGATATTACTCTTTTGAATTTCAATATCGTCATCGGTTTGTGGTTGCAGTAAACGTTTGTAGTGGTTATATACCGCGACAGACATCACCTTCTTTGTAAATTCTTGTCCAATCACATAATCGTCTAGAAAAGCTTTAATTGATTTCGGTTTTTTGAGCATTAATTCTTTAGACAGCTCACTATTTGTAGCGTGCAAAGCTTCTTCAGACACAATGCCATGGGCCTGCTCAATACAACGATCACAAATATGCGCGTCCAAACCTGCAATAAGCAAATTTGTTTCAGGTTTTTTCCTAGCACAAAACGAACATTCTAATTCTTCTTTCGACATAATTTCAGTTTCTTAATTAATGCAATTACTTCTTCCCTCGCGTTAAGATCTCATCGATCATCCCGTATTCCATAGCCTTATCTGCCTTCATCCAGTAATCTCTATCACTATCCTCAAAAACTTTTTCATATTTCTGACCACTGTGTTTTGCAATAATTTCATATAATTCTTCTTTCAAAGTAACTATTTCTCTTGCTGTAATCTCAATATCACTTGCTTGCCCTTGTGCTCCACCCATAGGTTGGTGTATCATCACGCGAGAGTGTGTAAGACCACTTCGTTTTCCAGCTTCTCCTGCACAAAGTAAAACCGCTGCCATGGAGGCCGCCATTCCTGTGCAAATAGTTGCTACGTCAGGTGTAATAAACTGCATGGTGTCATATATCCCAAGTCCGGCATAAACGCTTCCGCCTGGAGAGTTGATATAGATTTGGATATCTCTACTTGAATCCACACTAGCTAAAAATAATAGCTGAGCCTGAACTATATTGGCCACTTGATCGTTAATTCCTGTTCCCAGAAAAATAATACGATCCATCATTAAACGTGAAAAAACGTCCATTGATACTGCATTCATTTGGCGTTCTTCAATAATATTAGGGGTTAATCCCACAGGATACATACTACTTACAATTTGATCATAATAAGTGCTGCTTATTCCTTGATCCTTAATAGCAAAATCTTTAAATTCTTTTCCGAAATTCATAAATAATAATCGTGTTTATCTTAAAAATAAATAGGGCGTTGAATGTACTTTTCAACGCCCTAAAGGTACCTCTTTTTTTACGTTTTTACTCGTACGCTTCTTTAATGAACTTTTCGTACGTAATCTCTTTGGTCTTCAATTTTGCGTTTTCCTTAAAGAACGTTAGTATTTTACTGGCATTTAGTTGGTCGCTAATACGTTTCACTTCTTCTTCATTAGACATGATTCTAGCCGCGACGCCTTCTAGCTCCTCGTCGCTAGGGTCTGTTTGTCCAAACTGCGCCATTTGAGAACGGATCATCCCTTTGCTGTATTCTTTTAATTCTTCAAAAGATACTTGCAAATTATGCGCTGCTCTAAGTTTACCTTCGATTAATTGATAACGTAGTCCTTTTTCACTGCGATCGTACTCTGTCTTCGCTTCTTCCTTAGTCATTGGGTTTTCAGCAGAAATTTGAATCCAACGCTGTAAGAAATCATCTGGCAAGTCAAACTTGGTGTTTTCAATTAAAGATTCTACAACGTCATTCAATAATTTTTGATCGCTCTGTTGCTCAAATTGTCTTTCTGCATCTTCTTTGATTTTTTCCTTGAGTTCAGTTTCAGATGTTACAACATCTTTTCCGAAGAGCTTATCGAATAATTCCTGGTCCAACACTGCCATCTCACGCGTATTGATTTCCTCAATTTTGAATGAAACCTCAATATTAAGGTCATGCGCCTTATCATGAGCTACTTCAAAATGTTTTTCATTAAGGTGGTCATCGGCAAAGAGACCTTTTGTTTTCAAAACAACCGTATCGCCAACTTTAGCACCAACTAGAGCGCTTAAGTGCTTTTTCCCTTTAATTTCTTCTGTTGTAAGGGTAGTTTTTTTGTTGATATTGTTTTCTTCGGAAGTAAACGTACCTGTGATTTCGTCACCTTTTGCAACCGTATCTTTTGCAATTAGCTTGCCGTATTGCTTACGAATGCTTTTTACTTGGTTAAGAAGCATGGTGTCATCTGCTACAATCTTATAGCTCGTGATTGCTTTTTTAGCTTTCACTTCAACTTCAAACTCAGGAGCTAATCCAAGGTCAAAAGCGAAACTAAAGTCTTCTACATCCCAATTAATATCTGCTTCGTTTTTAGGGATTGGATTTCCAAGAACGTTGAGTTTTTCTTCGGTAAGGAATTTATGTAGACTCTCTTGAAGTAATTTGTTCACTTCTTCAAGTAAAACAGCCTTTCCGTATTGTTTTTGAACCATTCCCATTGGAACATGTCCTTTTCTAAACCCAGGAATGTTTGCTGTTTTACGGTAGTTTTCCAAAATCGATTTTACTTTAGACGCATAATCATCTTTAGAAATTTCTACGGTCACAACCGCGTTTAATTTGTCGATGTCTTTTTTAGTAATATTCATTTGCTGTATACTGAATTTGAGCCCTTTTCATCCTTTCTGAACGGGGGTGCAAAAATACTACTTTTTATGAAAGTCGGCAACTATTTGTCACCACCTATTTAGGCCTTCTTTTTGTCTTTCTTTACAAAGGAGCGTAAAATGGACTGCGAGATGGATAATAGCAAACTAAATAGCAGCGCCCACCATATTGACTTTACGGAGAATCCTCCAAAACTTAAATCCTCGTTTACTTTAATTGCAACCGTTGGTTTTATAAAAATAGCAGCTAAGGCAATATTATTAGCTAGGTGGGATCCAGCCCAATCATCTTGATACGTTACGGAACTTCCGTAAGGCGTATACGCGGTAAGACCTACTGCTAAACAATCTGTAGCTTGGCACGAAGCATACACATAAAAAGGAGTTGCTACAGGACTGTCCGTTTGAGCGGAAGCACCAGTTGATTCATTTTGATATGTCACGTTTGCCATCACGCCAAATGCTCCTAATGATACATTAAATTTGCTTTCTTGAAACACTAATCCAGCTGGATTAAAGAACGCTGATTCGCTATTTACAATAGCAACACCAGTGTTCCCCATTGCTAAGGATTTGTTACCCTGCAAACTTACACGGTATCCTCCAGCATACGTTGCCGCTGCGGCTAGTATAAACACAGCAAGAAGTAAAATTTTCTTCATAATTGTTTTGTTGAGTTAATTTTTTTTAAAAATTTGGCGAAAAGTACGTATACTAACCTTGTGTAATCTAAGAAGGACGTGCTTCTATATTACATTATTATGCATGCATGCATGATAAATTATTTAGAGCAACGTTGTAAGAAATTTTTAACAAATTGGTAAAATTCGTCTGGATTTTCAGCATGCAGCCAATGTCCCGCCTTGGAAACGGTCTTGATTTGAGCCTTCGGAAAGTGACTTTTTATATGTTGTTCGTCTGAAGGGATTATATAGCTTGACTTTGAACCGCCTAAGAAAAGGGTTGGGCCTTCATAAATTGATTCTGGAGGAATAGCTTTTCCAACTTCTTCGATTTTTTCAGAAAGTATTGAGAGATTAATTCGCAAGCCGAACCTACCTCTTTCTGGCCTGTATAAATTTTTCATAAGGAATAGACGAGTGCCTTGTTCTTGGATATATTCTGAAAGCACTCGATCTGCTTCTTCTCTGCTTTTAATTACTGAAAAATCTAACATTGACAGGGCTTTTAAAATGTCCTGATGATGTAAAGGATATGCTTTGGGGGCAATATCAGCTACAACTAGCTTTTCAACCATTTCAGGGTGTTTCACTGCAAATTGCATGGCAGTTTTACCGCCCATCGAATGACCAAGTAAGATTACCTTGTTTAAATTATTTACCTCACAATATAACTTGATGTCTTCGGCCATGACATCATAACTAAAAGCGTCATCGTGAAAACTTCTACCATGATTTCGTTGGTCTATTAGGTGTACCTGGCACTCAAGATCAGCAAATTTTCTTGCTAGGGTTTTCCAGTTATCGCCCATTCCAAGAAAGCCGTGTAGAATTATAAATGGCTTGCCTTCACCTACTATTTGTGAATGTAATATCATCTTATTGCAATTTTGCTAAATAAGCTTTAACAACAGTTTCTAGCCCTTGATATAGGGCTTCGCAAATCAAGGCATGGCCTATAGAAACTTCTAAAAGGTGCGGTACATTGTCCTTAAAGAACTCAATATTATCTAAAGATAAATCATGTCCAGCATTGACGCCTATGCCATAGTTATATGCTAAATCAGCGGCTTGGGTGTACGGTGTAATTGCCTGCTTGTTGCCAAGGCTATACGCGTGTGCAAAAGCTTCTGTATATAATTCAATACGATCTGTTCCGGTGTTTGCGGCCCCTTCAATCATTGCGTGATTTGGATTAACAAAGATCGAGGTTCTTATGTCGTTTTGTTTGCATTCGGCAATGATTTCAGAAAGAAAGCTTTTGTGAGCAACGGTATCCCACCCTGCGTTGGAGGTCACTGCCGTGACACTATCAGGCACTAAGGTAACTTGGGTTGGTTTAATAGCTAAAATCATGTCTAAGAAAGACGGAATAGGGTTTCCTTCTATGTTGTATTCTGTCGTAACAATGGATTTTAAATCATAGGCATCCTGATAACGGATATGGCGCTCATCTGGCCTGGGGTGTATTGTTACGCCTTGGGCGCCAAATAATTGGACGTCTTTGGCAACGTGGATGATATTTGGCATATTACCGCCGCGAGCGTTTCGAAGGGTCGCAATTTTATTGATGTTTACACTTAGCTTTGTCATGTGCATGAATTAAGTTCATCAAAAATACAAAGCTTCCACGCGGTTTTAAATCTTTATTTGAGTAATTTGCATAAAAATAACGAAGTGGATACCTCAGATTATATCATCAATGATATCAAACCGTTTGACATTTCTTCTGTGGTCAAAGAGGTGCAGCGCGCTTTTAATCAATTGACCTATTCGCATATTCCAGTATTGAAAGGTATGGAGTATGAAGGGTGTATTTCTGAAACGGATGCCCATTGCTTTGAGGGCGATAAAACGCTCCAGGATTTTCAATATGCCATAGAACCATTTTTTGTTCGGAAGCACACAAACTGGTTGGATATTCTGGAAGCGTTTGCTATGCAGAGCAGTAATATTATGCCTGTTTTGGATGAGCATAATAAGTACCTGGGCTATTATGAGTTAAGTGATATCATGAGCTTATTTAACGATACTCCTTTCTTGAACGAAGCTGGAGGTATTATTGTGGTTGAAAAAGGAGTTAGGGAGTATTCTTTTAGTGAAATTTGCCAGATTGTTGAATCCAATGATGCTAAGATTTTAGGGATTTTTATTTCGAAAATCGACGAATCCATCATGCAGGCTACTATCAAAATTGGGCATATGGGAATGAATGCTGTTGTACAAACCTTCCGACGGTACGATTACCACGTTGTGTCGAATCATGAGGAAGATAAGTTCTTAGAAGACTTAAAGAAACGCTCTAATTATTTGGATAAATACCTCAACATCTAGTTATGAAGATTGCAATTTTTGGCCAATTTTACCACAAAAACTCTGAGATCTATATTCGGCACATTTTGGATGCCTTGCGCTCTAAGGAGGTTGCTATTGTTGTGGAAGAAAATTTTTTAGCACTTCTGAAGGCTGAAGAGAGCACTCGAGAAGCGGTGGAAGGACTGGAAACTTTTAATGAGCTCGATGCTAGTTATGATTTATTTTTCAGTATTGGTGGTGATGGTACCATATTGAAGTCGGTTACCTTCGTAAGTGATTTAAACATTCCAATTGTTGGAATTAATACGGGTCGATTAGGCTTTTTGGCAACCATTCAAAAGGAAAAAATAAAAGAAAGCATCAATCAAATTCTGGAGGGTAATTATAGTCTATCAGAAAGAACTTTGTTAACGATTGAGGCCAAGCCAAATAACGACGCAATCAAGGGGTTAAATTTTGCCTTAAACGAAGTTGCGGTCAACCGTAAAAACACTACTTCCATGATTAAGGTGGAAACTAAAGTGAATGATAAGTACTTGACGTCATACTGGAGTGACGGTCTTATTGTAGCTACTCCAACAGGTTCCACGGGTTATTCATTGAGTTGTGGAGGTCCGGTTATAGATCCAAGCACCAATAGCATCGTCATAACGCCTATTGCGCCGCATAACCTAAATGCACGTCCTTTGGTGATTCCTGATAATGTGACCATTTCATTGAAAGTGAGCGGTCGTGAAACATCCTTTTTAGTGTCCCTTGACTCTAGAATTGCTACACTGGAAAATGATACTACATTGTACATAAAAAAGGCAAACTTCTCCATAAAACTTGTGCAATTGAAGGATGATAGTTTTATAAAGACCTTACGCGAAAAGCTCTTATGGGGCGAAGACAAGCGTAACTAGGCAATAAATCCAATTAAAATTTGTTAATCATCAGAGACAATTTCGCTAAGCGCCTTGTAGAGCGAAGTTTATTATTATATTTGCAAACTTTTAAGGCATATGAAGTATTTGGCAATCCTTTTAGTTGTTTTCACAACTATATGTTCAGTGCATTCACAGACCTACGAGATTGGTGGGTTTCTTGGAGGTTCTAATTATATAGGTGATGTTGGTAAAACGAACTACATTGCTCCAAGCAATCTTGCTGTTGGTGGGGTTTTTAAATGGAATAGGAGTGAGCGGCACGCGTTTAGGTTTACGGTAATACGTTCTAGCATCAGTGGTGACGATGCAGATGCAAGTGAACCGAGAAGAATACAGCGAGGATATTCATTTAAAAACACAATCACAGAGGTTTCTTTAGGGATTGAATATACATTTTGGGAGTTTAATATGTACTCTGGGCGACCCGTTTCAACACCGTATCTTTACACGGGACTAACATATTTTAGATATCAAGCATTATATAAAAGGCCGAGTGGTATTATTGTAAAGTATGATGATGTGGGTTCTGTTGCTATTCCAATGGTAATAGGTTATAAAGCCACGGTTGGGACTAAAATGGTTGCGGCTTTTGAAATAGGTGCTCGTTATACATTTACAGACGATTTAGATGGAAGTTCTCCGGTAAAGAGTCTGGAAGATGAACCATCTTTGCGCTTCGGAAATCAAAATAGTAACGATTGGTACGTTTTTTCAGGTGTTACTCTTACCTTTACCTTTGGAAGAAAACCCTGTTATTGCAATTTCTAGTATGAATTTACACGATGAAATAGATTTGAATAAGTTGCCCAAACATCTAGCCGTGATTATGGATGGAAACGGGCGTTGGGCAAAGCAAAAAGGACTGTTTCGTTCAATAGGGCACGAAAACGGGACAAAGGCTGTTAGAGAAGTTGTTGAGGCTTGCGCAGAATTACCCATTCCTTATTTGACTTTATATGCTTTTTCTACTGAAAATTGGAATCGTCCAAAACTAGAAGTGGAGCTATTGATGAGGCTTTTAGTTTCTTCACTGAGAAAGGAGATAAAGACTCTTCAGGATAACAATATAAAACTCAACGCCATAGGAAACTTAGCCGCCTTGCCGAAAAAGGCATTTAAAGAGCTCATGGATGTTATCGATAAAACGAAGGGCAATTCTGGAATGACCCTCACACTAGCGCTTAGTTATGGGTCAAGAGAAGAAATTGTAAAAACAATACAGGAGATTAGTCTGAAAGTTAAAAATAACCTAATTTCGCCCGAATTTATAGATGAATCCGTTATAAATAATCATCTTTACACGCGAAATTTACCAGACGTAGATTTGTTAATACGCACCAGTGGTGAACAACGTATTAGCAATTTTCTTTTATGGCAAATTGCATATGCCGAATTGTACTTTACGGAAACACTTTGGCCGGACTATACTAAAAACCATCTTTTTGAAGCAATATTAAATTATCAAAAAAGAGAACGAAGATTTGGAAAGACTAGTGAACAACTCAATAAATAACCCACAATTGCATACTTACAAAAAGATATACTGTATCCTAATCGTTGCAGTACTCTCAGTTTTCACCCTTTCGGCTCAACAAAAAGACCTTGATGGCGGCAAGCGCTATACAATCAACAAAATTGAAATAACGGGCGCTCAGAACTTCAATGAGAATACAGTTAAGGCATTTACGGGCCTTAAAAAAGGAGATCGTATTTATATTCCAGGAGAAAAACTTAGCTCAGTAACCAAGAAACTTTGGGAACAAAACCTCTTTAGTGATATTGCCTTTTACGTAACCAATATTGATGGAGATCAGGTAGATTTAGAGCTTTACATTGTGGAGTTGCCAAAACTAAGTGAAGTGGCTATTGAGGGTGTTCGTAAAGGAAAGGCAAAAGAGCTAATAAAAGATAACAATTTAGTAGCCGGCACGAAGATTACAAAGAACCTTCTTACAACCACGAAGAATTATATTAAGGACAAGTACAAAGAGCAAGGATTTTTTAATACTACTGTAATTATTTCAACCAAACCGAAACTAGACACAACAGGTCAAGAGGTGAGTAGAGATATGCAAATTAGTATCAATAAAGGATCTCGTGTTAAGGTGTCTGAAATTGATTTCGATGGTAATAGTGCTTTGTCCGATGGAAAAATTCGGAAGGCAATGAAGAACACTAAAAAGAAGTTTGCCCTCAGAATTTTTAAGCGTTCTAAATATACTGAAAGTGCTTATGAAGAAGATAAGGCGTCTGTCATTACCAAATACAAATCTAGTGGATATCGAGATGCCCGAATCACAGGGGACACATTGATAGTTAAGGACGACAAGAATATTGCGCTACAACTAGATGTTGAAGAGGGTAAAAAATATTACTTCGGAGATATTCGTTTTATAGGGAATAGTGTCTTTACAGATCAACAATTACGCGCTATTGTTGGTATTAAAAAAGGCGAAACTTATAATGGAGTATTACTTCAGGAGCGTATTGAAGATGCAGGAGATCCTGATGCTGTTGATATTGCTAATCTATATCAGAATAGTGGTTATCTTTTCTCTAGAATCAATCCAGTTGAGGTTGCTGTTAGACAAGACACCATCGATTTTGAGGTTAGAATAATTGAAGGTAAGCTTGCCTATTTTGATCATGTTACTGTGGTTGGAAATAACAAGACAAACGATCACGTAATCTATAGAGAATTACGTACGCGTCCAGGGCAAAAGTACAGCAAAAGAGATGTTGTAAGAACAATAAGAGAGCTTGGGCAATTAGGGTATTTTGACCCTGAACAGTTGACACCTAACTTCAATAATGTAGACCCAAACAATGGCACCTTAGATATGGAGTACTCCTTGGTTGAGAAGGGGTCCAGTCAAATAGAATTACAAGGAGGATATGGTGGCGGAGGCTTTGTGGGAACACTAGGTCTTTCATTCAATAACTTCTCTCTTAGAAACATCTTTAACGGGGAAGCGTATACGCCCCTTCCAATGGGTGATGGTCAAAAGCTTTCGCTTCGTGCGCAAGCAAGTAGTTATTTTCAAACCTATAGCCTTTCGTTGGTAGAGCCATGGCTAGGTGGAAAGAGACCCGTGCAATTAAGTACATCATTCTCACACACGGTGCAGTATTTTTACGATTTCCAGCAACGCCAAGCAGACAATGACAGGCGTTTTTTAATCACTGGGGGATCTGTAGGTTTGGCGAAAAAACTACGTTGGCCGGATGATTATTTCGTATTGTCTCAAGCCTTGAGTTTTCAGCATTATAATTTGAAAAATTATAATACACAACTTTTTACTTTTGGTAACGGTTACTCAAATAACTTAGCATATACAATTGGTATAAGTAGAAACAATACTGCAACGAATCCTGTCTATCCAATGTCTGGATCAGATTTTAGCTTTACTGCCAAAATGACCATACCGTATTCATCTTTCGGAAGCGGTAACAAGTTTTCAGATTTGAATAAGGAACGTAATGATATTTCTGATGCACTACAAGTAAGTACTGACCCTGATTTTATAACAGAAGCAAACCAACGTATTGGGGATATTGACCAACAGCGTTTTAATTGGTTAGAATATTATAAAATTAAATTCAAGGGTACTTGGTATACAACTTTAGTTGATAAGCTTGTATTGAGGACCAATACAGAGTTTGGTTACTTAGGAGCGTATAATTCAGATAGAGGCGTTCCTCCATTTGAAAGATTCTTCGTGGGTGGTGATGGTTTAGGTGCATTTAGTTTAGATGGGCGAGAAGTTGTGCAATTGAGAGGGTACCCAAATCAATCGCTTTCAGATCAAGATGGAAATACCATTTACAATAAATTTTCGTTAGAATTAAGATATCCCGTAACTTTGAAGCAATTAGCATCTATTTATGTGCTTGGTTTTGCAGAAGGAGGAGGGGCTTACAATAGCTTTAGTGATTATAATCCGTTTGCGATAAATCGTTCTGCTGGAGTAGGATTGCGTATATTTATGCCTGCATTTGGTCTATTGGGGATTGATTTTGGATATGGGTTTGACCCAGTTTTGGGTAGTGCGCAACCGAGCGGATGGCAGACGCACTTTATAATTGGGCAACAATTTTAATTTTGGCACGATATTTCCTTAAAACAACTAACTATTATGAATACTAAGAAATTAATTGCTATTGCACTTGTTTTAATAGGTTTCAGCTTTGCAGCAACGGCGCAACGTGGAGTTCGTATTGGCTATATTGATATGGAGTATATCCTTGAGAATGTACCTGAGTATAAAGAAGCGACGATTCAGCTGGAAGGAAAAGTTCAGCGTTGGAAAACAGATATTTCTAAGCAACAAAAAGAAATTGATTTAATGAAGCTTAACCTAAGCAATGAAAGAGTGTTGCTTACAAAAGAACTTATTGAAGAACGCGAAGAGGAAATCAAAATCAAGGAAGATGAAATGATTAAGTATCAACAAGATCGTTTCGGGCCTAATGGAGATTTAATGATACAAAGAAGACAGCTAGTCCAGCCTATTCAAGATCAGGTCTTCAATATTGTGCAAGAAATTGCGGTTAACAAAAAATACGATTTCATTTTTGATAAATCAGCTGATGTAGTTATGCTATTTGCTGCGGAAAGAAATGATATTAGTGAAACTGTTTTAAGAAGTATTAATAGAGCAGCGAAGCGAAAAGAAGTGTCGGGTAAGCGCGAGAAAAAAGCTGTTGAGAAACGCGATGAACTTAGTACTGAGGAAGAAGGTGCTGTTTCTGAACGAGAAGAGGCTATTGAGGACAAGAAGAATGAGCGTGAGCAATTAATGGCAGAACGTCAACGTGTCAGAGATTCAATTCGTGCTGTTAAAAAGAAAGAATTTGACGAGCGCAGACAGCGTCTTCTTGATGAAAGACAAAGAAGAAAGGATTCCATTTTAAAGGCCAGAAGTGGTGGTGGAACTTCACCTCCAGCTGATGAGGGAGATGGGGGACTATAATACCTAAAATAAACGATAACCTAACAGTTAAATTAAACACTATTACAATGAAAAATTTTAAATCATTATTCTTTACCCTTGTGCTTTTTGTTGGAGCTACGAGCTTCATGAACGCTCAGGATTCAAAAGTAGCTCACGTTGACACACAAGCGCTAGTAGAGGCTATGCCAGAAATGAAAGCAGCTCAAAGTCAGCTTGAAAAACTTCAGAAAACCTATGATACTGAAATCAAGGCGATGGGAAGAGAGCTTGAAACAAAAGCGAAGCAATACGAGGCTGAAGCATCTACTAAAACAGATGAAGTAAACCGTACTCGTATGGAAGAAATACAAGGAATGCAAAACAACATTGGTGCTTACAGAAACCAGGCACTTCAGGACCTTCAGAAAAAAGAAGTTGATATCCTTAAGCCTATCTTAGAGAAGGCGCGTACGGCAATTCAAACAGTTGCAAGGTCACAAGGATACCAATATGTACTAGATTCTACTTCAGGGAGTGGTGTTATCTTAGCAGATGGTAAAGACTTACTTGCAGATGTAAAGAAGCAATTAGGAATCTAATTGACAAAACATACAGCATAAAAAAACTGCTTATCATTTTTGGTAAGCAGTTTTTTTATGCTGTATTTTTTGTGCCATTAAAGAATGGCTACTTTTACATCTATGAATAGTGAACAACCTATTGGTTTTTTTGATTCCGGAGTAGGAGGAACATCTATCTGGACCGAAGTGCATGCGCTCCTTCCAAATGAGCATACAGTGTATCTAGCTGATAGTGAAAATGCACCCTATGGGAATAAGACTTCGGAAGCTATTAAAGACCTATCTATTAAAAACACTGAGCGTCTTATAGAAATGGGTTGTAAAGCCATTGTAGTGGCTTGTAATACGGCAACGACTAATGCCATAACATATCTTCGCGCAAACTATGATGTGCCGTTTATAGGTATCGAACCTGCTATTAAACCAGCTGCTTTAAAAACAACTGCCAACAGTATCGGAATACTAGCGACCAAGGGAACATTGGCAAGTGCCTTATTCCATGAAGCATCTGAAGCCTTTACACAGCATATTGCAGTCACGGAAGTGATAGGAGATGGCTTAGTGCCTTTGGTGGAACATGGCGAGGCAGATAGCACCGAAACATTGGAGTTGCTCAAGAAATATGTAGCGCCTATGATAGCGGCCAAAATAGATTATTTGGTTTTGGGCTGCACGCACTATGCTTATCTGACGCCATTGCTTGAAAAGTTACTTCCCAGTCATATAAAGATTATTGATTCAGGGGCGGCTGTGGCAATGCAAACAAGAGTTATACTCGGAGATGCTGGTTTGCTTCGGAAGGGAACTGTGCAACCAAACTTAAGGTTCTACACAAATACAAATACAAAGACTTTAGAACAGCTGCTTGCGTTTTTTTCTGGTAAAATTTCGATAGAAACACTAGCGTTTTAACTTAGCGAAGAGATCCCAAATCACCATTCCGGCGCTTACACTAATATTTAAGGAATGCTTTGTGCCGAATTGTGGAATTTCGATAACGGCATCGCTATTTGAAACAATTTCCTGTTGGACTCCTTTCACTTCATTTCCGAAAATTATAGCGTATTTATTTCCATTTTCTGGTTGAAAATCCGCTAGAGAAATTGATTGCTCAGCCTGCTCAATTGAAGCGACAAAAACACCTTGTTTCTTAAGTGAATTCACGAGCGCTAGAGCATCTTCATTGTATTCCCAAGAAACACTATCCGTAGCTCCTAAGGCTGTTTTCTGTATGTCTTTATGAGGTGGTTTTGCAGTGATTCCACAGAGGTAAATTTTCTCTATAAGAAAGGCATCTGCCGTGCGAAAAATGGACCCAATATTGTTTAAACTTCTAATGTTATCTAGCACGATAA
>JBLHGH010000010.1:0-22001 GCA_047615425.1 Candidatus Latescibacterota bacterium | reverse complement strand
CCAAAATGAGCTGAAAAGTGCGTTTCAACATAATGATTCGCTTCTATATAATAGCTGTCTACATCTGGAAATTGAATAGATGGCGGTGTCTTTTTAACAGGGTATTTCTTTCTGTTTTCAGTGTCAAATGTCCATTTACCACCTGTTGGTTTGCCGTCAGAATTCATCAAAATATTACGCTTTTTACGTTGTTCTGTGTAAAAACTGGTTTGATGGTATTTCTTTTTATCACTTCTGAAGAAAACAGCTAAATCCTGTTTAGTATTTAAAAATAGGGGCGAATTATATTGCGTTGCTTTTATTTCGCTTTTGTGAAAGCTATTATCTAATCTTTTTTGCAGCCAATTATCTGTAGGGTCTATATAGTTGATGCATTCAACCCCTTGACATTTCAATTCAGGAATGAGCAGTCTGATATCTGAAATATCCTCCGTAGCTTCAATATAGTGTACTTCGAGGTTTTTATCTTTTCGAAGAAAGTCTGCATACCGTTTCATAGTTGCTCTATGAAAGGCAATTTTCTGCTTGTGGAATGGATACTGCTTAAAGAACAGATATTCCTCTACTAAATAGAAAGGCGCTTTTATCTCAAAAAGTGGAGACCCCTGAAATAATTGATGCGGAAATACTAGGTTGATGCTTTTCATTTATTTTTTCTACAACGTTCACTACAATATTTAACGGCATCCCAGTTCTTTTCCCATTTTTTACGCCACGTAAAAGGGCGCTCACAAACAAGACATGTTTTTTGAGGAAGATGTTGCTTTTTCATTATTAAAATTCTGGCACCTCGTCTACCCTCACATACGGATAGCGGTCTATCTTTTTCAGTGAATAGTAACTGTTTAATCCTGAAATACCAACGCCATTTGTAGCTTCTAAATCAATATCACCATCTGCTATTGCCATATCAGGGAGTACGAGGTGTTCTATTTCACCTATGATCAAAACAGTGCCATTAATCTTAATATCGATCGCTTCTACAAAACGCATTCCCATTTTAAAGGCACTTTCTTTTACAAAGGGTGCTATAAAATCGTTGACGTATTCTTCAGAAAGTTTACAACGTTCAAATTCTGAAATGTTTGCATCAAATTTAGCAGAGGTATAATGAGCGTTTTTTACGAATTCGGAATGAATGTGATTGATAGTATAATACCCATTTTCTTGAATATTGCAATATGTATGTCCAACTTCTGCAGTTTGAGGTCTAGATATAAATCCTAACAGTGGAGGGTTAGTTCCTAGATGCACTACAGAACTAAAAACAGCAAGATTGGTTTGTTTTTTTTTATTTATAGTACCTATAAGATTTGCAGGCTTTATACCTGTCACCGAATTGATGATCTTCAATCTAGTAATTCGATCAAGTTGTTCAATATCTTTTTTAGTGTAAATCATTGTGTGTTCTATTTACGTGCGTATTTAACAGGTGTTTCTTTTCTTTTTGTACCGCTGGATGTTTTTTATGCCCCCAAATTTTATCTCTAGCGATTCGTGCACTTTCTTGCAAATCTACAATGGGTAAGGGATAATCCTCTCCTATCAAAACGCTACAAAAAGCCTGTTCCATTAGTGTCATTTTCCAAGGCTCGTGAATATAAGCAACAGGGACATTCGTTAGTTCTGGAACCCATTGTTTTATAAATACGCCATCAGGGTCATGCTCTTGTGAATTCTTCACAGGATTGTATAATCGTACCGTATTAATCCCTGTTGTGCCAGCCTGCATTTGAAACTGCGGATAATGAATACCAGGCTCATAGTCTAAAAATTGTCTTGCTAAATGATAGGTTCCATCGCGCCAATCTTGATCTAGATTTAGTGTTAAAAAAGAAACTACCATTGCTCTCATTCTAAAATTAATCCAGCCTGTTTGTTCAACGGCACGCATACAAGCATCAATTAAGGGATAGCCTGTTGTACCTGTTTTCCACGCTTTAATAAAAGCCTCATTTTTCTGATGTGGCAATAGCTCGTAGCCTTTATTAATGCAGTCGGTTTCATAACTGCATTCTACTTCAAATTTTTGAATGAAATGACAATGCCAATGCAACCTGGTAAGCATTGCAGAAAAAGCCCTACTGTTTATTGTTCCGTTAGGGTGTGTACCAATAAATTGAAAAGCTTGTTTAATACTCATATTTCCCCAAGCTAAATAAGGTGAAAGTCTGCTACATCCCGTTCTGCTGCCAGTAGGTTTTGAGATGTGTTTTTGATAGTTAAAACCCCTATTCTTGGCAAACGATATTAAATAGCGCCAGGCATTGGGCTCACCAGCTGGCTGATATTGTTTAGGGTATTCTTGTAATTGCGCTTCTAATTTTTTTGGAAATAAAAAGTTATGCTCAAGGATTCCTTGTTTAGAAACTGAATACTTGTTTTGAATCACTGGCATATGCATTCTTATATGCCATTGCTTATTCCAGTCATCCCTGTTTTTA
The DNA here is from genome assembly GCA_047615425.1 of Candidatus Latescibacterota bacterium. Classification (GTDB taxonomy): domain Bacteria; phylum Bacteroidota; class Bacteroidia; order Flavobacteriales; family Flavobacteriaceae; genus Patiriisocius. The sequence continues at coordinate 19,557 of JBLHGH010000010.1, read as the reverse complement.
ATACCTCGTAAAATACCATCTCGTTGCGATTCTTGCCAAATGATATGATGATGTTTGCAAAAGACTCTTACTTTTTTATCACGGCGCCAAGTACTTTGAATTCCGCTTTCACGAAAGCTAAAAATGGCTTTTATATCAAAGGATGCTACAAGGTACTCAAACACATCTAAAGCTTCTCCATAGAAAACATAAACACGTCTATTTGAAGGGGATAGTGTCTTATTTAATGCTAGAATAGAATGATATATAAATTGTAAATGTCTCGGACTGGTATCTGGATATTCAATAAGCGAGGGTTCGAATAAGAAAATAATATGATATGGAATACCAGATTGTTCTGCCTTTAATAGCGGCTCGTGATCTTGTGAGCGTATATCCCGTTTTAACCAAACAATATTTATAGCTTGCCTTTTCAATAGATAAGCTGTTTTTTACATTTTTTCCAAAAAGAAAAGAAAGAAGGATAATACCCTTGTACATCAAACATCCATTCTCTAGGTTCTTCAATACCTTCATAGTGATTGTTTAACGGATGCTCTTTATAGTAAATTTCTCCAACGTTATAAGCCGCAATAAGGTCAATAAATTCCCCTACATAGATTTGAACATTATTGATGTTTTCTTTAGAAAATTTAATAATAAAATCAATCGTATTTTGAGATACAGGATATTGCTCAAAATGTGAAGGCTCTAATAATAGCATCCTATTTACTGAACTATCTTTTTTCCAAAGTGGGTCTAGATTGTAAAAATTATAGATACAGATTGGAAGCAATTCATCAATAGTAATAGTTCCATGCGCTGGTAAATAGGTTTTTAAAGTTAACTGTGCTGTCTCTTTTAAAATTTCAGGAATTTCCAATGAAGAAAAAGCTTCATAGGGCACATCTAAAAAAGTGTTTTTTTGTTCCGTGAAACAGTATTTATTGATGTTTTCTTGATTGGCAACATATTTCTTATTCGCATTTGCTCCAGCGACCCATTGCCAGCTTAAGGCGTTACTTGCCCAGTCTGCATCAAGTAAATGATAATACATCCATTGTGCTGGAACTTTCCAATGACTTTGACCTATATTACACGCTATGGATGCGATATACATTCTTAAGTGGTTATGTAAATAACCTGTTTTGTAAAATTCTTGAATGGCAACGTCTACAGCCTCAATGCCAGTATTGGCGTCTAAAATTCTTTTAGAAATAGCGGTGTTTGAAACAGGTCTTTGCTCGTTTTTTAAATCTTGATTAATAGCATTCCCTTTTGTTATCCAAATCTGCTGCCAGTAATCTCTCCAAGCTAGTTCTTGAATAAATTTTTCAATTTGAGCTGGTTTATAGCCTTTTTTTAAAATTTCAGAAAATATAAATTTTGTTGAAATAACACCTCTGGAGATATAAGGTGATAAATAGGTAACAGAACCGTTTATATAATTTCGCGTTGAGCCGTATTTAATAGGGTCAATATTTCGAATGCGTTGAAGAATTTGAACATAAGATGTTGGAAATAGAGAATCTTGGTGTTCAAATAATTCCATCTATCGTTTACTTATTTTGTTTCCAGAGATTGCTCTTTGTCGTGAACATTTAAAACGCGTAATATCTGAATTACGTTTCTTTAAGTGTTTCTGGCTAACACCGCTATTAACTCGTTTTCTCCAACGCTTAAAACTAGATTCTTTAAGATTACCACGCATTACCTTAATAACCTCTTTTTCTGGTAATCCAAATTGAAAGAGAATAGCCTCAAAGGGTGTTCGGTCTTCCCAGGCCATTTCTATAATACGGTCTAGTTCTCTTTCTGTAAATTGTTCTGTGTCTGCTGCCATACTAAAACTAGATTTTTTCCCAAATTTGGTCTGCATTTAAATAAAAGGTCCCTAATGCATTAAAGTTACATTGTGCTGGTGCAATTATAGAAAGGAACGATTCTCCGTTCTCTCTTTTGTACAAATGATACACTTCTCCAATGATAGGTTCAAAAGTGAATTTTGCGTTGAAAATGAGCTTGTTGTACTCAAACTCTTGCATCATTTTATCATATTCAGATTTGAGCTCTAAATATTTAGCTTCAACCTTATGATTTATTTTATTGATACTCCTGTTTTTCCAAGCTACAGCATCTGTTGCATTGATAACTGGTGCGCCAACAGAAGTTGCATAAGGTTTAATTGCCGCATCATATTTTTTAGTTTCTGGATTAAAAACTACATTATCTGGTTTTTTGCTTTCTGTCATTTTTCATCAAATCGTATTAGCTCAACTTTTCAAGTTGTTTCATTAGATCTTCCGCTTCATAGACTTTTTGGTCGCTCATTTTCCTGTTTGTAGTAGACAAAATATGGGCTTCTTTTAGAAGATTTTCATATTGACCTTGCAATTTTTCTTTAGCTGATTTCTTTTTGAATAGTCCCAACATCTTTTATTTCTTGTTAGTAATTTCTAGCAATAAACTCCTAGAAATTATACCCTAAAGATACGGCTTGTTTAATTATTTTGCATAATTGTTGAACAAAATGTTTTGCTCAATATTTTGTATACCAAAAGGGAATCTTGTAAAAGATTTATGCCCTATTTAAAGAATATAACTTCTTTAAATAGGGCATAAATAAAAACATCATACGAGTTGATATGTATCTCCTCTAATTACATTTGTGATGCTGCACTGGCAAGTTTCATTTGCAACTGTACAAGTCTTGCCATTTGAGAAGCTGATAGGTCATCACCCGCAGTGCTCAATTTCTCATTTAACGAATTCGCCTTTCCCATCACTGACATGTATTGAGTCATAGCAGACATATCTCCTTCTTGGGCCTTTTTTAACAAAACAATATACTCGTCAACGAAACCATCATAATCTTCTAACACGGCATCCCAGTCTTCGCCACTAGACTCTTCTTCGTCAGCCTCTTCTTCATCGTCATAAGACTCAATAGCTTTTAGAGCATCAGAAGCTACTTCCATGGCGTCTTGATAATCTTCCATGGTTTCGTCCATAGTTTCCTCCATAGTTTCGTCCATAGCTTTCATTTCTTCTTCAAAAGCCTCATTCATAGCATTCATTTCTTCTTCATAAGTTTTCTTAGCCCCGCTTTCACCACAAGATGCAAGAAACATTATACCCAATAACGATACTCCAAAAATTTTAATTTTATTCATGATAATAAATTAATAAATCTTACTCTTAAGGATTTTCAGATTACTCCCGTTTTTTTTAAAGTTATGGTCTCAGCTCCATAACATTTGTCAATAACCAAAGACAACAACAACAAATTTATAATTTAATAATTTAATAATTGATACATAATTGATACATAGTGGCGGGTTTGTTGTCTGTCCAAAAAAAACAGACTATGCTTTAAATCAACTCCATAACGCGTTACAATAGTCTTCCGCTAAAAGGATTTATCCTATATTATTGATGTAATTTTATTTGACTAAATTTAAAAAAAATCCAAATTAACTCAATGCAGCTACCTCAAAAAACATTAGGTTTTCTCCAACAGCTTTGGCTTTTTTTCATTTACTGAATTGACAAAACCTTAGGAAATATGACAAACACAATACATTGCAGTTTATTTAAGAGTATACGATTTAGTAATCCTTTTGATCCAGAGTCTATTGATAACAATGACTATAATGGCGCAAATACTTTTTGGATTGAAACCACAGAAGTAACATCTTGCCTTTGGATGTTGATGCATTTCAAATATCACGAAATAGAAGGAACAGAAATGTATTACAGAAAAAAATCGAAAAAAAAACTAAACCCACAAAAAAAATCAAGGAAATCATTTAGTAATACAACAGCGCTATTGACCTACTTTTCAGACAAAAAATATGATTTGAACTTCTGGAAAATTAGGTTTAAAAATGGTTGGGAGATTAGCCATTTGTATAAAACTTTCAACGTTACTACTAACTCTAAAACAGAAAGAGATGAAATTATGAATAGGTTAATTTCTATAGCAGGTATAAATCCAATTGAAACAAATATTGTTGATCAAAATAAGACCTACTTAATTCAAACAGACGGCACTTTAATTCCTGAAGATTTTCCATTTTAAATTCTAAAAAACATAGACCATTGATGTCTCTTTTTATTTACTTTTTTGACTTTAAAAAGTAGCCACAGGACTCTTAATTAAGAGTCCGCCTTTTTTGTTGCAAGACCGCTTAAATTAATAGGCCAAAATGGATAGAATTTTTTGCTTCACTTTTTCTTCGGAAGGAATCATCGCTTCTTCTAAGATTGAATTTAATGGGATAGCCGGCATATTTTCGGAACCAATTACCATCACGGGTGCATCCAATTGTTGAAAGCATTCTTCTTGAATACGACCTTGTAGGGCTCGCGAGAAACTATTATCAGCTGGCTCCTCAGTCACAACCAAGCACTTGCCACATTTTTTAACGCTCTTGAAAACGGTTTCGTAATCCAACGGATGAAGCGTTCGTAAGTCGACAATTTCAATTTTATCAACCATATTTAATGACTTTGACGCGTTATACGCCCAGTGTACCCCCATTCCGTAGGTAATAATCGATAGCGTCTCATCCTCCTCTTGAGGCCAAATTTCTTGCAAGACCCAAGCCTTTCCTAAAGGTAAAATATAATCTTCACTAGGCTCCAGCGAAGTTGCAGTCTTGGTTCCTTTCATCTTACTCCAGTACAAGCCCTTATGCTCAAAAATAACCACAGGGTTGGGGTCATAATAAGCCGCCTTTAAAAGACCTTTTAAGTCGGCCCCATTACTTGGATAGGCAATTTTAAGTCCTCTAATATTAGTCACCACACTTTCTACTGAAGACGAATGATAAGGCCCACCGCTTCCGTAAGCACCAATAGGAACACGAAGAACCATACTCACTGGCCATTTCCCATTAGACAAATAACAACTTCTACTCACCTCAGTGAATAATTGATTGAGGCCAGGCCAGATATAATCTGCAAACTGAACCTCAACAATAGGCTTTAAACCAACGGCACTCATACCAACAGTAGACCCAACAATAAAGGCTTCTTGTATGGGTGTATTAAACACACGATTATCACCAAATTTCTGCGCCAATGTCGCAGCTTCGCGAAAAACACCTCCTAATCTTCCACCTACATCTTGTCCATAAAGTAAGCATTCGGGGTGTTTCGCCATGAGTTCTTCAATCGCGAATAAGGCGCAATCTACCATGACAACTTTTTCTCCGCCCTTTGGCGATCTCTCCCCTACTTCTTCCGTAATGGGTGTAGGAGCAAAATCATGCATAAACAAATCTTCGGGTTTCGGGTCTTCAGCCTTCAGCGCTTCTTCCAACGACTTCGCAACTTCTTTTTGAATGTCGTTTTCAACTGCTTCAAGCTCTTTTTTAGAAAAATTATTCTTAACTAAAAGTGCTTTTAATTTTGGATATGGATCTCTGCTTCGCGCCTCATCCAAATCATCTCGATAAAATTCCATACGCACCCCTGAGGTGTGATGGTTTAAAAGTGGGACACGCGCGTGTACTAAAAACGGACGTCGTTCAGTCCTTATCTTCCCTATGATATTCTGAAGTGTAATATAACTTTCTTCAAAATCGGTTCCGTCAATTGTTACCGCCTCCAAGCCATGAAAACCGGCGGCATATTCATAGGCATTCTGTGCTCGGGTCTCTTCAGCATTGGCACTAATATCCCAACCGTTGTCCTGCACTAAATAAAGTATAGGCAATTGTTTCAAAGCCGCCATCTGGAAAGCCTCTGAAATTTCACCCTCAGTAACCGAAGCGTCACCTAATGAGCATACTACAAAACCATCATCACTAGGCAATCCCGTTATGGCATCTTTATAGGACATCCCCATAGCAACTCCGGTAGCAGGAATAGCTTGCATTCCAGTAGCACTACTTTGATGCGGAATTTTTGGCTTGTCATCATCTCGCAAACTTGGATGACAATAATAGGTTCTACCCGCTGAAAATGGGTCGTCCTTTTTAGCCAATAGCTGAAGCATCAATTGATAGGGAGTCATCCCAATGGCAAGCATCATACTATCATCACGATAATAAGGAAAGGCATAATCCTTTGGTTGCAACTGCATTCCTAGGGCAGTCTGAATAACCTCATGGCCACGCGAAGTAGCGTGAACGTATTTAGAAACCAGTTTGAAATTATCTTCAAAAACATCAGTCATAGCCTTGGCTGTAACTAGGTTTTTAAACGCCTTTAACAAAATATCTTTTGAAATAATTTTGTCCATTCTAGTAGGTTCTTTCTGTATCAAATTGTTCCATATAATCTGCTATCCGTCTCAAAAATGAACCCGCCAAATAACCATCAACAATACGGTGATCAAAGGAAAGCGATAGGTACATCATAGATCGTATCTCGATAGTATCCCCATCTTCTTTTTCCATCACTTCTGCGCGTTTCTTTATAATACCTGTTGCTAAAATTGCTGCCTCAGGCTGATTGATAATAGGTGTTCCCATTAAACTTCCAAAGGTTCCCACATTGCTAATTGTAAAGGTGCTTCCAGAAGTATCATCTGCTTTTAGCTTATTATCTCTTGCTTTCCCAACTAAAGTATTGGCAGCCATTGCGAGCTCCTTTAAATCTTTTTTATCTGCATTACGCACCACAGGAACAATTAAGTTTCCACTGGGTAATGCTGTTGCCATTCCAATATTAATGTCTTCTTTCACAATAATATTTGTTCCGTCTAAGGAAGAATTAATCATCGGAAAGTCCTTAATTGCCTTGGCTACTGCTTCAATAAATAAGGGCGTAAATGTTAGTTTTTCATTGTGTTTTGTCTGAAAAGCAACCTTATTGGCATTTCTCCACGCAACCATGTTAGTTAGGTCTGCCTCAACATAGGCAGTAACATGTGGCGAGGTATGTTTACTATAGACCATATGGTCTGCAATCATTTCGCGCATGCGATCCATAGGCACTATCTGTCCTGTCCCTTTATCAAATTTTAAATCGGGAATCTGAAACCCATGGTTGTTTGAAACAGCTTGGGTAAATTGAAATGGCCTGCCGTCACTCACATAACTAAGAACATCAGTCTTACGAAGCCGCCCATCTTTTCCTGTTCCTGTGATGCGCGCTAATTCATCATAGCTAATATGATGTTTACGGGCAATGCTATCTACTAGCGGACTCACAAACACATTTTCGTTTACGGTAAAAGCGCCAGTTTTGGCTACAGATTTGCTCTTTTTAACTTGAGATACCACAGCAGTTTTTTCTACAGAAACTTCAGGCGAGGTTTCTTGCTTAATATCCGTGTTCAAATCCAACACAGCAATAACATCCCCTACATTTACAACTTCTAACGCCTTCGCAGTATAACGCAAAAGTCTACCTGCGGCTGGCGCTGGCACCTCGTTATCTACTTTATCGGTAGCCACCTCAACCAGAATATCTCCTTCTTCGAAAGTGTCGCCTTCCTTGACCCACCAACTGAGAATTTTCCCATCGGTGATACTTTCGCCCATTTTTGGCATTCTAAATTGTACTTCAGGCATTTATTCTTTTCGTTTAATTTCTTGTAAGGTCTTATAAAAATCTTCTTGAACAGGTCTATTCGCTGGGATTTCTCTTAGCGGATCTACTGCTCGTAAACTCGCATGACAATCGGAAGGCAACTGCTGATACAATTTGGTCCCGGCGGTTTTCCATGCAATCATTTCTTCTGAAACTTCCTTAATCGCCTTTGCAGGGTTACCAACTATTAACTGTCGTTTCTCAAAAACCGTTTCCGCTTTCACAAAACTCAAGGCACCTACAATACATTCATCTCCAATATGTGCATCATCCATAATGACACTATTCATTCCGATAAGGCAATTTTTACCCAAATTCGCCCCGTGTATTATTGCACCATGGCCAACATGAGCTCCTTCTTTTAGAACAATGGACTTCCCTGGAAACATATGCACCGTACAGTTTTCCTGAACGTTTACACCATCTTCCAGAATAATCTCACCCCAATCACCACGAATGGCCGCACCTGGACCAATATAACAATCTTTGCCAATGATTACATTGCCAGTGACTGCCGCAAGCGGATGCACAAAACTAGATTCATGTACTACAGGTATATGTCCGTTAAAACTATAAATCATATTGTTTATAAATGTAAAACCACAAAACTCAAAATATAAAAATAACTTTACTTTTATATTTTACATTTCTCTGTTTTAGGTTTTTTCAGTTTATTTAAATCGTTTTAAAGTCTCTTTTGTAAATTCCGACAAAACCAGACGACCACTAATTGCTGCTCGTTCTGCTAATAAGCTGTCCCAATTTTCGGTACCGTGCCATAGTACCTTTTTCATCTCCTTCATTGCTTCTGGATTGTAGCTGCATAGGTTTTCAGCGAAAGCTTGTACAGCTTCATCAAGGGCCTCAGTAGAATCATATACTTGTGCAAAGAGTCCTTTTTGTCTGGCCCATTCAGCATCGTAAAAACTATTCGCGTCAATCGCAATCTGCGACATCCCCGTTAAACCTAATTTACGCTCTACGGCGGGGCCAACTACAAAAGGTCCAATACCCACATTTAGTTCACTTAATTTAATGGATGCAAATTTTGAAGCCATACAGTAATCTGTAGCCGATGCCACGCCTACTCCACCACCAACGGTTTTTCCTTGTATGCGTCCTATGATAAACTTTGGACACTTACGCATAGCATTAATCACATTTGCAAAACCACTAAAGAAAACACGACCCGTTTCAGCATCATTAATATTTATTAGTTCTTTAAAGCTTGCTCCTGCGCAGAAAGTACGATCTCCCCCACTCTTTAAAATAATCACTTTAACAGTATCATTTAAACCAGCATCATTGATTTCTGATACCAATTTTGCAAGAATATCCCCAGGCAAACTATTGTGTGCTGGATGAAAAAATTCTATGGTTGAAATTCCGTTTTCTATGTTCTGTTTTACGTAAGGATCGCTCATACTTAATTAATTTTTTTATGTTAATCCAACAGATTAAATTGTTCAAAGTGGTGATTCAGGTGCTTTCTTTCCATTAAATACCACTCAAATTTATTCAAATCTCCAAAAACTACATTGCTCGTAGTTGCTTCTGGATGCTCCTTGAAATAAGCAAGGTATGCATCGCGAGCCGCTAGCAATTTAACTTTTGCTGTTTGCAAATCTGGATGCTTGGCTTCAGAAATTTTAGATTTTTCTGCCAACGGAAAATCATATTTCCTTGGCATTGATTCATAATCATACAAGGTGTCTTGCACTTTTTCAATATACTTTTCAGGTGTTGAAATATCGAAATCTTGAATTTCTCCTGAAGCAATTCTATAGGTATATTCTAAATGTTCAACCATTAATTGTGGTGTCATTCCCCCCCAATTAGGTTTTGAATCTTCATGTAACTTCTGAAGGCATTCAGTGATTTTTTCCGAAGTCATTTCAGTAAAAACCGTTTGCTTCTTCTGAACCATAGTCAGAACTGTGACAATCGCTACCAATTCATCCTCAGCATCAAAAACTTCACCATACCATTTAACAATACCACTCGGAAGCTCCTTACCACGCTGGTCTCTGTCAACCTTCTGCTTACAGGTTAGTCTAACATATATGGTGTCATTATGATACAATGGGCGAAGAAAACGACATTCCTCAAGTCCATAGTTTGCTGCTACTGGTCCTTTGTTTGGATATACAAATAGCCCCGCCGCAGCGGCTATGATAAAGTAACCGTGTGCAGTTCGCTTTTCAAAAATACTTCCGTCTAAGGACGTGATATCTGTATGGGCATAAAAATGATCCCAAGTAAGATTAGCGAAGTTTATAATATCACTATCTGTGATGGTACGCTTATGCGTCTTCATGGACATACCAGGTTGAATGTCCTCCCAATGATATTTAAACGGATGTTGTTCTGCTTCTTTGTAATCTGCTTTTGGTTGATAAATTCCCGTAATCTCTGTGAGCGTTGTTGGTGAACCTTGAATTGCACAACGTTGTAAATAGTGTTTTACACCTCGCATACCCCCCATTTCCTGGCCTCCACCAGCGCGTCCTGGACCGCCGTGAATCAAACCTGGAAGTGGCGAACCATGACCCGTACTTTGCTTCGCGCTTTCTCTATTCAGCACTAAAATCCGACCGTGATGTGTAGCGGCAGCAATTGTATAATCTCTTGCAATTTTGTTGTCATTTGTGATTATGGAGCTCACCAAAGACCCTTTACCCATTTTGGATAAGGTGATTGCTTCATCTAAGGTTTTATACGGCATCAAGGTGCTAACTGGACCAAAAGCCTCTGTAATGTGAGCCGCCTCGTTTTCTAAAGGATTATCCTCACGAAGCAATATAGGTTTCATAAATGCTCCTTTTGTAGCATCTGCACCTAAAGTCTCAAAAGATGAATCCCCGTAAACTACCTCAGCAGTTTTAGCGATTTTGGCAACTTGTTCCCTTACTGAATTTCGCTGAGCATCATTTACCAAAGAACCCATCCTAACTCCTTTTTGTCGTGGATCGCCTATGGTAACTTTATCTAAAGCCTTTCCTAAACTAATTTGAACATCTTCAATTAGATTTTCTGGCACAATAACTCTGCGAATGGCAGTACATTTCTGTCCGCACTTTGTTGTTATTTCATTCCTAACCTCCTTGATAAATAAGTCAAATTCTGGTGTCCCTGGAACGGCATCTGCTCCAAGAATAGAGGCGTTCAAAGAATCAGCTTCCATAGTAAATGGAACAGATTCTGCTGTAAGTTGTGGATGATTTTTTAATTGTCTGCCTATTAGAGCAGAACCGGTAAACGTAACAACGTCTTGAGACTGCACAGTGTCTAGAATAGTTTTTGCAGTACCACTAATAAGCTGTAATGAGCCTTCAGGAAGGATTCCCGATGCAATTATCTCTTTTACCACAGCCTCGGTTAAATAGGCGGTTTGTGGAGCAGGCAAAACAACAGCTGGCATCCCTGCCATCCAGTTAACTGCACACTTCTCGAGCATGCCCCAAACTGGAAAATTAAAAGCATTTATATGAACGGCAACTCCCTCTCTTGGCACCATAATATGATGGGCCATAAAACGTCCGCCACGAGACAAATCTATAGGGTCCCCTTCTACATGAAAGGGCTGATTTGGAAATAATTTCCGAAGGGAGGCATTTGCAAATAAATTTCCGAAACCTCCTTCAATATCGATCCAACTATCAATTCTAGTCGCTCCAGTTCTATAACTTAAATCGTAAAACGCATCCTTTCTTTTGCCTAAGTAAAGTGCCAATTTCTTCAGCATATTACCGCGCTCTTGAAAGGTCATTTTCCTTAGCGTATCGCCATTGGTCCTACCGTATTGAAGTATCGAAGGAATATCTAATCCTTCTGTGGTGACGTTGGTAAAATGCTCTCCGGTAACCGAATCTAGGATAGGGCTTCCATCGCCCTGTCCGTTCATCCAACTCCCTAATACGTAATGTTGTGTTTTGTCCATAACTACCCTCTAATTCTTAAAATCTTCATCTTAAATTATAAATGTAAAAATCAAAACTCCAAATGAAAAAGTTGACATACTTTTTTTTTAAAATTTTACATTTTACGGTTTGTCATTTATACACGCTCTATAATCGCAGCATAGCCTTGTCCAACACCAATACACATCGTGATTAATGCATAGCGTTTTCCTTTTTCTTTTAATTCTAAAGCCGCTGAATATGCAATTCTCGCTCCAGTAACTCCTAACGGATGTCCAATTGCAATGGAACCTCCATTCGGATTAATCCGGACATCATCATCTTTCAATCCCCATGCACGAATACAAGCAAGTGCTTGTGAAGCAAAGGCTTCATTCAATTCAATCACATCCATGTCTTCCATGGTTAAACCTGCCTTTTTCAATGCTTTATTCGAAGCCTCAACGGGTCCAATCCCCATAATACGTGGTTCAACACCAACGACAGCAGAACTTACGATGCGTGCAAGAGGTTTCAAGTTGTATTTCTTAACAGCTTCTTCGGAAGCAATAATTGTAGCCGCTGCTCCATCATTCAGTCCAGAAGCATTTCCTGCCGTAACACTTCCCCCTTCTTTTTTGAAAGCTGGACGTAATTTTGCCAATATTTCTTTGGTTGTTTCGGGCTTAACGAATTCATCGTCTCTAAAGACAATTGGATCTTTTTTTCGTTGCGGAATCTCAACCGCCACTATCTCTTTAGCAAGACGTCCGCTTTTTTTAGCTTCAGAAGCTTTCATCTGGCTCGCATATGCAAAGGCATCTTGATCTTCTCTTGAAATCGAATACTTTTCAACCAAATTTTCGGCAGTATTTCCCATACCATCCGTACCGTAAAGTTCTTGCATCTTCGGATTCACAAAACGCCATCCGAAGCTAGAATCATACATCTTTGAATCATTTCCGAAGGCGGAAGAAGGTTTTGAAACTACGTACGGCCCACGTGTCATATTTTCAACGCCACCCGAAATAAACACATCGCCATCCCCTGCTTTAATTGCTCTATTGGCATGGATTATGGCTGAAAGTCCGCTGCTGCACAGTCTATTGACTGTTTCACCGGGAACGGTGAAAGGCAGTCCTGCCAGCAGCAGCGACATACGGGCAACATTCCTGTTGTCTTCACCCGCCTGATTCGCGCATCCCATGATAACATCGTCATAGGCGTCCTTCGGAATACTTGGGTTCCGAGCCACGATTTCTTTAATGACTATGGCGCCTAAATCGTCTGTACGAACAGCACTTAAGGCTCCTTTATAGCTCCCAATGGGTGTTCTGATTCCGTCTATTATATATGCTTCTTTCATATTATTCCCAATCTTTTTGTGTGCGATACACCACACCTTTAAAAAGCGCAACTAATTCATCTCCTCTTTTTACCTCAACGATATTAAAACCTACTTTAGTCCGTTGCTCATCCAAAGTCGCTTCTGCCGTTATATAATCGCCTTCGTCCAAAGGAGAAATGTGATTAATAGACGTTTCAATTGAAACCGCATACTTACCTCGGGTATTTGCTGTAAAACCAAAAGCCGTATCAGCTAATGTATAACTTACCCCACCATGCGCCTTCATCATGCTATTCAACATCTCTTTTCGAATGGTCATGCCAACTTTACAACGCCCTACCTCGCATTCCAAAATCTCTATCCCCATCCATTGACTAAACGCATCTTGCGAAAGCATTTTGTATGGTATCTCTTCGCCTTTTATCATTAGAAAAAAGTTTTGTTTTCGCGATTCATTTTTCGCAGTAAAGGTGAACATCGATATCGATCCTCATGATATTCATTATATAAAGCATCTAAAACAGTAACACACCAATCCATTCCTTTTTCATCTGCCCAAGCAAGTAAGCCTTTCGGATAATTTACGCCTTTGGTCATCGCATTCTCAATATCATCTGCATTTGCAATATTCAAAAATAATGCATCCGCGGCCTCATTTATTAGCATCACTAGTACGCGGTTAAAAATTTGTTCCAATACAGATACATCAATGGTGTTTTCTGTTACATCAGAGTCCGCAACTTTTTTTTCGTTTTGATCATACTCATAATAACCAATACCTGTCTTGCGACCTAAATAACCAGCTTCTGAAAAACGCTTTTGAGTGAATGACGGCTTGTATCTCGGATCAAAATAGAATGCTGTGAATACCGTTTCAGTCACGGTGTAGTTTACATCATTCCCTATAAAATCCATTAGTTCAAAAGGTCCCATTCTAAATCCTCCTAAACTTTTCATTGCGTAATCTATGGTTGCAAAATCTGCTATACCTTCTTCGTAAATACGCAACGCTTCCCCATAAAATGGTCTTGCAACTCTATTCACTATAAAGCCGGGGGTATCCTTGGCAACAGCTACTACTTTTTTCCAACTATTAATAGTATCTATTGATTTTTCCAGTACTTCGTACGATGTCTGAATAGCAGGTATTACCTCAACAAGCTTCATTAAAGGTGCGGGATTAAAGAAGTGAATCCCAACACAACGCTCTGGTTTCTTTAAAGAGGACGCAATGCTTGCAATAGAGAGTGATGAAGTATTTGACGCGATGATACAGCTATCTGAAACATAGGATTCCAATTCCTGAAAAACTTTTTTCTTTATATCCAGATTTTCTATAATTGCTTCAATGGTCAGGTCAGACCCTGCCAATTCTTGCAATGAACTCACATACTGTATATTATTTTGAATCCTGTTTTTTTCTTCAGAATCAATGCGGCCCTTCTCAATTAAACGATTCAGAATATTCTCCAAGGATGCCTTTGCCTTGTCCAAGGCAGCTTGGCTGGTGTCATACAATTTTACCAAACAACCCGAAGTTGCAGCCACTTGGGCTATGCCACTTCCCATAGTTCCAGAACCAATTACACCTACCTTTTCAATCATTTATTTTCCTTTAAAATTTGGATGTCTTTTTTCGACAAATGCCGCAACGCCCTCTGTGTAATCTTCACTTTGTGCAGCTTCAATTTGCAACTTTGATTCTAATGCTAATTGTTCGTTTAAATTATGCGACATTGATTCATTCAACAATCGTTTTGTCATGCCCAATGCTTTGGTTGGCATTTTAGCCATATGCTGGGCCAATAGTGTGAATTCTGAATTAAAATCTTCAGGAGAAAACACCTTGTAAATCATGCCTAATTTTTCTGCTTCGTTCGCAGACACTTTATCTCCTAATAGCATTAAAGCAGATGCTTTCTGAAAACCTATTAATCGCGGTAAAAAGAAAGTTCCAGCACTATCAGGGACTAAACCTATTTTACTAAATGCTTGAATAAACGATGCCTTTTCCGAAGCAATCACCACATCACAAGCTAAAGCGATATTAGCTCCAGCACCAGCAGCAACACCATTCACAGCAGCTATTACTGGTTTTTCAATATTTCGAATTCTTGAAATAATTGGATTGTAATGCTCTTCTAATATTATTTTGAATCCAGGGTTTAGGCCCGGCGTTGTAACTTCTTTCAAATCTTGTCCTGCACAAAATGCTTTTCCGCTTCCTGTAATCACAATCGCGCGAACTTCAGGATTTTCAGCACAAGCATCTAGCTCCTTTTGAAGCAACAAAGCCATTTCTCTGTTAAAACTATTAAACACCTCTGGCCTATTTAAAGTTAAGGTGGCAACACCATTTTCTAACTGTTTGCTTATACTACTCATAATTACTTTAAACATTTAAAATAGTCGAACGGCTCTTGACAATCATCACACTTAAAAAGCGCCTTGCATGCTGTAGAGCCAAATTGGCTCACCACATGCGTGTTTGTTGAACCGCAATTAGTACATTTTACAACTTTTGCGTTGCCCAATAGGGCATCTTTATCCGCTGTTTCTGAAAGTGGCGATGCAATGCCATAGGCTTCCATTTTTTGTTTTCCATTTTCACTGATCCAGTCTGTTGTCCAAGCTGGAGCTAAAATTAATTCAACGGTACAATCCGTGCCTGCTTTTGCAAAAGCGGCCTTCAAATCATCCCCAATAACATCCATTGCTGGACAACCTGAATACGTTGGTGTTAATTTTATCTGAACCACGCCATTTATAATAATTGCTTCGCGAATAACACCAAGGTCCATCACCGAGAGCACCGGAATTTCTGGGTCGGCCACTTGTTCCAGAATTGGAATTAAAGTATCATCAATATTTGGTTCTTCTATCGTTGTCATTTTACCATTTCATGCCCGGGTAACTGCGTTGCATGTATTGCATATCAGCCAGCAGGTATCCCATATGTTCACTATGAATACCTTCTTTACCGCCTTTTGTGAAGTATTTGCTCTCAGGTACTTTAAGCGCAGCTTCTTCTAGCACTTCGGAAACTCTTATGTAATAGGCTTCTTTAAATTTTGCTACATCAACCCCAATGCCCACCTCAACCATTGCTGAATCTGCTTCCGTTAAATCGAATAATTCATCTGTAAATCGCCAAAAGGCATCAATTCCCTCTTGCATTTTCGCATTACTTTCTCCGGTGCCATCTCCTAATCTTCGAACCCAATCCGAAGAAAATCGCTCATGATAGCTTACTTCTTTAATTCCTTTTTTCGCGATAGCGACCAAGGTCTCATCTTTACTGTCTTGCAATTTTTCAAGAAACATACGATAATACACATCAAACAAAAACTGTCTGGCTATTACAAAACCGAAATGGGTGTTAGGTTGTTGAACCAGAAGAACACATTTGTAATCTCTTTCGATACGCAAAAAAGCAATATCATCTTCCGTCTTGCCTTCGCCTACTATTGAGGCTAGGTATTGAAAATAGGTTCTGGTCTGACCGAACAAATCCAACGAAATATTTGTCAAGGCAATGTCTGTTTCTAAATTAGGTCCATGACCACATAGCTCCCCTAGGCGTTGTCCTAGAATTAAGCTATTGTCTGCGATCCCGAGAACATAATTATATAATACTGAATTCTTCATTTAATCATTACATGTGTTTTACCTCATCAGGTAAATTATAAAATGTTGGGTGACGGTATACTTTGTCTTGAGCAGGCTCAAACAACTCACCGTTATCTTGCGGATTTGAAGCTGTTATATTACTGCTTTCAACTACCCAAATACTAACGCCTTCACTTCGGCGTGTATATACATCGCGTGCATTTTCCATAGCCATATCGGCGTCTGCAGCATGCAAACTTCCAAAATGTCTGTGTTCTAATCCGTTTTTACTTCTTACGAAGATTTCCCATAAGGGCCAGTTCTTTTTCATATCTCTTAATTAACTTGCTTTAGATACGTTTCGCTTTTGTTTTTTATCCGCATACGCCATAGCCGCATCCCGCACCCATTCGCCTTCATTCCAGGCATTCACGCGTGCATCCATCCGTTCTTTATTACAAGGACCATGTCCTTTAACTACCTGCCAAAACTCGTCCCAATTAATTGCACCAAAATCGTAATGCCCAGTTTCTTCATTCCATTTAAGGTCTGGATCTGGCACCGTAATTCCTAGCAAATCAGCTTGAGGCACAGTTTGATCAATAAATTGCTGTCTGAGCTCGTCGTTTGTTTTACGCTTTAATTTCCATTTCATGGATTGTTCTGTGTGGACAGATTCTGCATCTGTTGGCCCTAGCATCATCAAACTTGGCCACCACCATCGGTTTAGCGCGTCTTGTGCCATTGCTTTTTGCTCTTCAGAACCCTTACAAAGGGTCAGCATGATTTCATATCCTTGACGTTGATGGAAACTCTCCTCCTTACAAACACGAACCATTGCTCTCGCATAAGGCCCGTAAGAGGTACTGCAAAGCGGGACTTGGTTAATAATAGCTGCACCATCAACAAGCCAACCAATAGCCCCCATGTCCGCCCAAGTAACTGTCGGGTAGTTAAAAATAGAGGAGTACTTTGCCTTTCCAGAATGCAATTGTTCGTAAAGTTCCTCACGTGAAATCCCTAAGGTTTCACAGGCGGAATATAGATAAAGTCCGTGTCCAGCTTCGTCTTGAACCTTTGCCAGCAAGGCAACTTTCCGTCTTAAGGATGGGGCCCTGGTAATCCAGTTTCCCTCAGGAAGCATCCCAATAATTTCTGAATGGGCATGCTGTGAAATCTGCCGAATATGTGTCTTTCGATACTTTTCGGGCATCCAGTCTTTAGGTTCAATTTTTTCATCCCGAGCAATTCGAGCTTCAAAAATTTCTTCTAAGTTTTTTATTTCGTTTTCGCTCATACGAGTATATAATTAATTCCCCTCAAGATTGAAGAGAACAGCTTTCAATAGGTTAAACATCAAAATCTACTTTTACCTTATCTGAAGTAGGGACCGACTGGCAACTTAAAACAAAGTTTTGGGCAACCTCTTTTTCTTCTAAAGCATAATTCACCTTCATTTCAACACTTCCGCCAACTACCTGGCACTTGCAAGTGCTACAAACTCCTCCCTTACAAGCGAAGGGCAAATCTGCTCCAGCACCTAAGGCCGCATCGAGAATATTATCAAAATCATTGGTCATGGTAAACACAAATTCTTTCCCTCCATCCACGATGGTTACTTCCACGCCTTCAACATTTTGGCTTGAAAGTCGTTCTGCTCTTGCCTTATCCTCTTCTGTTAGCCCAGAAACAAACAATTCAAAATGAATAAGCTCCTTTGGTAAACCAGCATTAACAAGATAGTCACTCACATAATGCACCATATCTTCAGGTCCACACAAGAAAACTTCACTCGTATCTGGAATGTCAATAAAAGTCTTTGACAAAACCTTCATTTTATCATCATCGAACCGACCATTAAACAAGTCGATATCGCGTTTTTCTTTTGTCAAAAAATAGTAAATCTCCAGCCTTCCCAGATAGGTATTCCGAAGTTGCTCGAGAGCTTCCTTAAAGATAATTGATTTTGCCGTTCTATTAACATAGAAAAGCTTGCAAGTAGCATACGTTTCGACAGCTAAATGCGCCTTAATCATTGACAAAACAGGCGTAATGCCACTACCAGCAGCAAAGAATAAATAATTTTTGGATACCTCTTTAGTCGTTTCAACACCAAAGGCACCGCTAGGAGCCATTAGCTCTAGAACATCTCCTGGTTTAACTTTATTGTTTATATAGGTAGAAAACTTGCCTTCCGGTATTTGCTTTACCGCAACTTGCCATTCCTTTTCAACAGGGCTTGAACATAGGCTGTAGGATCTACGTATATCTTCACCATCAATATCCAGCTTCAAGGTAAGGTGCTGTCCTTGTCTAAACGCAAATGCATCTTGAAGTTCTTTTGGAACGTCAAAAGTTATAACAGAACAATCTTCCGTCTCCTTGTAAATATCCTTTACTCTTATTTTATGAAATATAGCCACAATCTTTAAAATATAATGAACAAAACTAACGTTTGTTAGTTAGATTTCCAAGTTAAATTTTACTAACGATTCCACCTAGAAAAACTGCCACCAGGTCCTTCTTTAAAACATTGACATCCAGCTTGCCGCGCTTCTGATACCAAAGATATAGTGTGCGCAATGTAGAAAGGATTGAAAAGAGAATTACCTCAGGATGTCGCGGCTGTATTTCGCCGCTACGAATACCTTCTTTTATGATGCTTCGGAAATTTTCTTCATAGTCTTCCCGCATTTTTACAAAGGCATTTAGTTCTCCCTCCTCCAAATGAACCCAGTCATTATTCAAAGCGGCCAGCCCTTCAGAATGATTTACGGTAATATCAATATGCAATTCAATTATTTTCTGAATTTTTCGAACAGGCGTTTCATCAAGCACAATTACTCTTTGCATACCATTGGTGAACTCATGTGCAACTTCTAAGATTATTGCCGATAAGATTTCCTGTTTGCTATTAATATGATTGTACAAACTCGCAGCTTTAATACTCATTGCCTTTGCAATATCCCGCATGGAGATCGCATTATAGCCTTTTTCTTTAAATAGCTGAGCAGCAACGGCTATAATTTCTTCTTTTCGAGTCATAGATAATATCGTATAGCTAAGATAGACATTCTGCTACTGGAATTGAATTTATATATGCTAGTATCCCGTTTCATTGGAATTTATTGCTGCTTTACAATTTTACTTACTATTTTTGAAACTTCATGGAAGTAA
>JBLHGH010000009.1:0-22355 GCA_047615425.1 Candidatus Latescibacterota bacterium | reverse complement strand
CGGTTCCAAAAGAGCCGTCAACGGATCCATTGGGCTGTAATTTTCTAAGACGCCCACCTACTCCTGTAGAGTATATAATGCTGTTATCATCTAATACATGGATAGGACCAAAAGGTCCTAGACCATTTGGGTCAATATATATCTTTCCATCAACCCCAAAAGTAGTGTCCACAGATCCGTCTTCTAAAAAAGCTCTTACGTATGCTTCATCAATTAAAACGCCATATTCAAGACCCCAAGTTGCAATTCTTCCGTTAATTCCTTGATCTATTGAAAGGCCATATAATGAGATATCGACCCCAAGGTCATGAATAGCGTTTCCCTGGTCTCCAAAAGAGGTGTCTAGGCTTCCGTGTTGGCCAAGTAGCAGTAAAGGAGCAAGTATTAAAAATAAGACGAGCGTTAATTTAGTTTTCATAGAGCTGTATTTAAAAGTGGGGGAGAATAACTACTTCAAGTTACGCTATTTTTTCTACATTTACGTACTTTGCTTCCCACCCTAACCTTTAGCATCAATGCGTTGGACAATATTACCGAAACCGAACACTCAAAAGGTGGCTCAGCTTTCAGAAAAACTAGGTGTGGAGCCTATTATCGGAAATCTTCTCGTGCAGCGAGGTATCGAAACTTTTGAAGATGCCAAACACTTTTTTCGACCGACTTTAGCAGAGTTACACGATCCTTTTTTAATGAAGGATATGGATCTGGCAGTTGCCAGAATACAGAAGGCCATTGCCAATGATGAGAACATTCTTGTGTTTGGCGATTATGACGTAGATGGCACTACCAGTGTAGCGCTCGTATCTTCCTATCTAAAATCCTACTATCCAAATGTGGCAACCTATATTCCGGATCGCTATGACGAAGGTTACGGCGTTTCGTATAAAGGAATCGACTTTGCTGAAGACAATGGATTTAGCCTCATAATCGCACTCGATTGCGGCGTAAAAGCGGTGGATAAAGTGGCGTATGCGTTAGAAAAAGGCGTAGATTTTGTGATTTGTGATCACCACAGGCCAGGTCCTGAATTACCGAAGGCAGTTGCTGTTTTAGACCCAAAGCGGGACGATTGTAGCTATCCATTCAAAGAACTATGTGGTTGTGGTGTTGGATTTAAATTGATTCAAGCGCTTTCAGTTGAACGTGGCTTGACCATAGATGATTTGCTTTTGTATTTAGATTTAGTCGCTACTGCTATTGGCGCAGACATAGTGCCTATAACAGGGGAAAATAGGATACTAGCACATTTCGGGTTAAAAGTAATTAATAGCAATCCGCGCGTTGGGTTTGAGGCTATTATTAAGCAGATAAAAAAAAGTAGTCTAACCATTACAGATGTGGTGTTCATCATTGCGCCTCGTATTAATGCGGCGGGCAGAATGAAACACGGAAACCACGCGGTTACCCTATTAACTGAAACAGATATAAGCAAAGCTATTTTGTTTGCTTCGGAAATAGAACAATTTAATACGGATAGACGCGAAGCCGACAAACAGATTACCACAGAGGCATTGGCTCAAATTTTAGAAAACAAGGAAGAAGAGCGGTTTACAACAGTTGTTTATAACGAAAAATGGCATAAAGGAGTTATAGGAATTGTAGCATCGCGCCTTATTGAAACGTATTACAGGCCCACTTTGGTTTTTACCAAAAGTGGAGATAGACTTGCCGCCTCGGCACGTTCTGTAAGGGGCTTTGATGTATATGAAGCCTTAGAAAAATGCTCAGAACACATTGAACAATTTGGAGGTCATAAATACGCGGCAGGACTCACGCTGCTTGAAGCTGATTACGAAAATTTTAAAAATGCATTTGAGCAGGTGGTGAAAGAAAGTATTGACCCAATGCTTTTAAATCCTGAAATATTAATCAATTCGGAACTTCAATTCAATGAAATTAGTCCGAAATTCTATCGCATTTTGAAACAATTTGCTCCTTTTGGTCCAGGCAATAGCACGCCTGTATTTTTATCACGAGATTTAGAAGAAACTGGCTATGGAAAGTGTGTTGGTGAAGATAAAACACACCTTCGGATTACTGTCAAACAAGGGAAATCTCCACAATACGCCGGGATTGGTTTTGGCCTTGGCGCCAAAAAAGACATTGCTTGTTCAGGGGGAAAATTTAAAGCGACCTACGTAATAGATGAAAATGAATGGCAGGGCAAGGTAAGTTTACAATTTCGTCTAAAAGATATTAAACCTTAAACTAGAATACGAAATAAAATAAAAAGAGAGAGCTATACTATTTTTATAGTAGCCGCACTTATTCGAAGGTTGAAAGTTTAAAAGAGGTCCCGTCGAAGGAGCCGTAGGTGTATTGCGTAATCCAATCCCCTAAATTATAATAGGTAGATTTTGGACCCACTTGAATTTCCATAGCCAGATGTCTATGGCCAAATACAAAATAATCGTAATGCTTAGTTTCTAGTTTTCGTTTCGCGTAGTGTGCTAGCCATTCATTTTTTTCGCCAAGAAAAACCTTGTCTTCTTCTCCAGAAATAATTTTGTTTTTTACCGAAAGGTATTGCGCTAAGCGCATACCTAATTCAGGGTGAAACCATCGAAAGAGCCAATTAAAAATCGGGTTGGTAAAGACTTTTTTCATTCGTTTATACCCTTTGTCATTGGGACCTTTACCGTCGCCATGACCAACTAAGAACGTTTTATTGTTGAATTCGAACTCTGTTGAATCTCTATAGGTTGGAATATTTAATTCTTTTTCGAAATAATCGCGCATCCATAAGTCGTGGTTCCCAACGAAGAAATAAACAGGAATGCCGCTGTCGCTAATTTCGGCCAACTTGCCCAACACTCGCACAAATCCTTTAGGGACAACAGTCTTGTATTCAAACCAAAAATCAAAGAGGTCTCCAAGCAGAAAAATTGCTGCCGCATCTTCTTTGACTTCGTCGAGCCAACGAACAAATTTTTTCTCTCGCGGTAAACTGGCCTCTGGCGTTGGAGCGCCTAGGTGATTGTCACTAGAGAAATAGATTTTTTTTCCAGGAGGAATTTGCATTCGGTAAAGATAAGATATTCCAAATAGTTGTCATTCTGAACTTGCTCCAGAATCTAAATTATTATTGCTCGCTTGCGAACCACTCTGCATAGCTCGTTGCCGTTTCTTGCAGTTTAAGCGAATGTAACATTATCTCTTGAGGTAGGCGCTCCTTGATTTTAGCAGCAAAATCAATGACCATCATTTCGCTCGTTGGTTGATAATCTACCAGAAGCACATTATGTCCGCGATCGCTCAATTCTTTTGCCAATTCAACATGTGGCGTATTTTTATTAAATACTGTGACATGATCAAAGACATCAACAATTTCTTCTTTAACAACTTTTTTCAAGTCGCTAAAATCGATTACCATTCCAAATTTAACATGGGTATTGTCGTCAATAGGGTTTCCAATGACAGTCACTGAAAGCTTATAGCTATGTCCATGTACATTTCGACACTTACCATCATAGCCGTATAGGGCATGGCCAGTTTCAAATGAAAATTGTTTTGTAATTCTAATATTGCTCATAAAGGCTTGATTGACAGCAAAGATAACTTATTGACGTTTCTTTTTCTTAGTTACCGCGCGAATGTCACGACGTTGTTTGATTTTATTGTAAATCACTATGACCACAACAAGCAAAGCGAGGATAAGAAAACCGCCTTGACCTGAAATATATTCTAGAAATTCCATCAAATCTTAATATTTTCGGTAAAAATACTATTATTTCAGCATTCGAAAACGTTGTTTCAGATAAATAACCATAGAAGTGAACGATATGAATGCTGGTAGGTCACCGCCTCTATTTCAGGGGCGGTTTTTCAGTTCGAGCAAGTTTGTAATATTTTCTTCGGAATTTAATCCAAAGCGCTAAACCACGAAAAGCTACCCAAACCAAAAATGCGATCCAAATTCCCGTGAGTCCCCAACCAAAATAAATTGAGGCGTATAATACGGGAACAAACCCTAAAAAGGTTGAAGCCAACAATACATTTCTTAGAAACCCCATTTCTCCTAAACCTTTGAATAATGAATCGAAAGTAAAAGCGATTGAGTTTAACGGAAGACTAGCCAATACTAAAATGAAGATTCCATAAAACAAAGCTAGAACGGTTTCATCTTTATTAAAAAGTAAGCCCAGGGGTTCATAAAAAATAAAACCAACTATGATTAGAATTGCGGTTACACCAAGATTGTAGAGATTAACTCGCTTTGCTAGTTTAACTAAGGCGGGATAGTTTTTTTCACCTAACAACTTCCCGCTAAGAATATTGCCAGCAGCTCCATATCCGTCAACGAAGAAAGCCGCAAAAAGCCAGAGATTGAAAGCAATGGTGTGTGCTGCGATATATTCTTTTCCAAGTGCTGTTGCTTCACGCGTGGCTAATACTAGGGCCGTATTTAAAGCTACAGACCTCAAGAAGAGGTTTAAGCTCATAAAAAGGAGTCGCATAATTTCTGGATGCATCGGGAAGCGAAGTCGTAATGAAATCGCTGTTTTTTTCAGAATAAAAATAAGGGCTAAGATGGCCATCACCATCTGGGCAATTAGACTTGCCCAAGCGGCGCCTTCAACACCCATTGCTTTGACATAGCCATCAAGGCCGTATACGAGTAAGAAGTCTAGCCCAATATTTAAAACAGCTCCAATAGTCGCAATAATCATGGGCCAAAAGGTGTTTTGAAGGCCTCTAAATATTCCGAAGACAGCAAAGGTAAAGAGCGTCAAGGGGAAACCCCAAACACGAATATAATAGTAATCAAGACTCAAGTCGAGAACGAGGCCATCAGCATTTAAGAATTCAAAGATTCTTTCTGCAGCAAAAAAGGTAGGAACAATTATAAAGACGCTTAACAAGATGTTGAAAAAAATGGCTTGAGCGGGGAAGTTTTTAAGTTCTGAAATATTTCCAGCCCCTAAATTTTGAGAAACAATAGCCGAAATAGCGCTTCGTGTTTGTCCTAAAACCCAAATAAGTGCAGAGAGAAAAGTTCCCACAATTCCAACTGCTGCAAGAGATTCTGTGCCAAACTCGGCAAGATTTCCAACGATAGCGGCATCGGTACTAGACAAAACGGGCTCGGCGATTCCTGCGATTATTGCTGGGATTGCTAGTTGTTGGATTCTGCCAAATGAAATGCTTGTTGTTGCTTTACTCAAGTAGCAAAATTAACGCAAATCAAATTCATAACAATAAAAAGGAGAGTCGGTTTGCCTCGGAAAATAAACGTTTCCGAGATGTTGATAGCCGCGGGCCTCATAAAACTTTTGATTTCGAAGGTTTTTACTGAAGGTATCCAATCGAAGGGATAATACATTGTTGGTTCTTGCCATGTCTTCGGCAAAATCCATGAGCTGCTTGGCTCGTCCTTGGTGTTGAAATTCGGGATGGATAGCAACTCTGTGAATATAATAATTGAGTCCGTCTGGTGCGATCCAATCAATCGCGTTGTATTCTTTGTCTTTTTTAGTAGAAACGGTAATACAGCCTACAATGGCACCATTTTCTACCATCACGTATAGCTCGTCACGGGTCACGTCCTTTTCAAAAGCGGCTACATTAGGATAATGTTCATTCCATTGGAAGATGTTTTCCGAAATCATTTTTGCAGCACAAGCCTTGGTAATCGTTATAATTTTTGCAATTTCTGACAGTTTCCCTTTCCGAATCATTTATTAGGATTAATTTTGCACAAGTATTAAAGGTATGCTTTTATTATGAAGAATATATTAGTGCCAGTAGGATCAACGGAGAATGGGGTTAACAACTTAAGGTATGCCTTAGGCTTTGCCGCAATGAGCGGGGCGAAGGTCTACCTTGTAAATATCTACAGGGAGTTTTCTAAAAGTGGCGGACTTAATAAAGTAACGCAACTTGCTTTAGAAGAGAATGAAGCACAGTTGGCAGCCGTATTAAGCCAGGTGGACACGCAAGGGATAGATGTCATAGCAAGGCCTATTAAAGGAAACCCTTTTGAAGGAATTGCCAGAGTATCGAGGCAGTTGAACATTGATTTAATCATTGTATCGCCTCAGAGTGTTGAAATTAAGGATGAGGTGTATCTTGGTAATATTACCGGGAAGCTGGTTAAGCAAACTAACATTCCAATGCTTATTGTGCCTAAGGGTTATTTGTTCAGAAAAGCAGAGAGCATCTTACTATCAGTTAAACGAACCACATTTGAGAAAGAAGGTGTTTTGGACCCGCTGCTAACCTTACTCCAATTATTTTCAGCAAAATTAAATGTGCTTAAGGTTAAAACTCCAGATGTAGCTCAAGAAGCTGATGTTATGGATGAGGAGCTCAAAGGAGTAATGGGCAATTTTACAGTAACAGAAAATGCTACTATTTTTCAAGGGGTGTTAGAGCATTTCCAGTCGCACAATCCGGATATTTTATGTGTGTTGCGAAGAAAACGAGGATTCTTTAAGAAACTCTTTGAAGCGAACGTTGTGTTGAAGAAGAATTTCCACACCGGTAAGCCTTTGCTTATACTTTGTGGTGCGCAATAGAATTTTTACTATTTTCGCCTTTTAAAATTTGGGGGATTAGCTCAGTTGGCTAGAGCGTTTGGCTGGCAGCCAAAAGGTCATCGGTTCGACTCCGATATTCTCCACATCAAGCAGAAAATCCATACATATGTATGGATTTTTTTGATAAAAGATGAGCGTATTATTTCCGAGAATTTTTGTTAAACTTTTTTCTCTATAAAAGGAATTTCTTGGGTGCAGATTTCGGTGATAAGCTTTACAAGTTCAACCTTAAAAAAGGCAAGAGTATCTTGGGTTATAATTTGGTCTTTAGTCCTACTGCCAGGGCTAGGTTTTGTTCCAAATTTCAGGAAGCCGCTTTGAAGGTTTTTAAACGAAATAATACCCGCTTCGACCTGTTCAATCAGGGTGTCATTATTAATCATTGCAGCGTAGGCTAGCACTTGAAATGCTTTACTGTATTTGTAATCCGAAACCAAAGATTCCCATTCTATGATTTCGAGATCTCTTTGTTCTACTTTTCCAGTCTTGTAATCAATAATCCGAAGACCTCCATTGTAACTATCTACTCTGTCAACTTTTCCTCCAATTTTGATTGGAAAACCGAGTGATGGAATTTCTATTGGCACAGCTAATTTAGTTTCAATTTGTAGAATTTGTATACTATTTCCTGCGTTTAACTCAGCGATTTCAAAGCTTATGAAGTTAGAGATATAGCGTTTAGCTATTTCATAGATGATTAGGTTTTTCCCTTTATCATAACTTCCTCCGCGAAAGCTTCTTTTAAATTGAGTTTCAACTTCACTGGGAATTTGCTGCGATAGGGATTTCAGAATAGCTACAGTTAGAAAAGCTCCTTCTAAGGGCTTGTACATTGCCTCGAGTGCGTCGTGTATAATGGTCCCAAGGGTGTTTGCCGCGACGGTTTCTTCTATCATTTCGAACTCCTTCACTCCTAACACCTTTTGGAGATAGAAATCCATTGGATTTCTAATATAGCTTGTCATTGCCGATGGTGAAAACCCAGACTGAGCGATTTCTCTTAGACGCAGCATAATAGCAGTTGTCTTTGCTACTGTTTTTAACTGTATTGGATTATGATGAATTTTGGGGCTAACCTGTGTATAATGTAGGTTGTGATTGCCGTGCTTTTCAATTTCTAATTGTAATAGAAATCTGCTTTTTTCTCCGGTATTAATCCCTTCTGAATGATTGTTATACACCAAGGTTATATCGTTGGCACGATGCAGGAGTCTGTAAAAATGGTAGGTATAAATTGCATCTTTTTCAGTAAAAAGTGGAAGATTAAATTCCTTTTTTAAATCGTAGGTAATAAACGAAGCATTTGATTTTCCTGTGGGTAGAACACCTTCATTCACGGAGGTGAGGATTACGTTTTCAAAATCTAACACACGTGTTTCTAATACACCCATAATTTGGAGACCATTGTAGGCGTCACCGCCAAAGTCTAACGTGGACGTATTTATTAACTCTCTGAATAAGTTTTGAACCGACTTTACGGTTTTCAAATGCGGAAACTTTTCATTTAAAGAGCTTATTTTCGAAAACACCGCTTGTAAGTTGAAGAGGGCTACGTGATCCAACTTATGTTCAGAAAATTGTTTACTGAGCAATTCGACTATTTTTAAGCATGAGGACAGTGCTGTGCTGCTACTAAGGCCCCAAGCACCAAAAAGCAATTGTAGCGTTTCTTTATTGGTTTCATCACCATAAGCCAGTAGTTTAGAGAGACTAAGGTGGGTACAATTGTCTTTTGTTAAAGCGGCAACAATATTCGTTGCGCCAGGCACTAATTTAATTCCTAGCGGATGGTTGAGAATGCCAAGAATATCCTTGTAGTACAGTGCGTTTAATTCTTTGATTTGAAAGAATAAAACAAGTTCAAAGAAAACACTTGCGGGAAGGGTTTTTAAAGGAACGCCCATAGTGATGTTCACTTGATGGACATTCGTTGGAAGTGAATGAAGTATGGGTAAGAGCAAACTCTCATCTGCCAAGACAAGGGCAGTGTGGTTCAGTTTCTCTTCGGAATAGCCACTTAATAGGTCGCCAACGTATTTTGCCTGTGCAATGTTTTTCTGAACTTCAACAAATGTGATATTCTTTTCTTTACTGAAGTTGTCAGAGATAAATTTTGGCGGATTCTTTTCGAAGTATTGCCAAGTTGAGAAGTACTTCCTCAGAAACAAGGAGGCGCTGTGTTTTTGATCTTCATAAAAGTGACGGTCTGCGTCCCAATAGACTGTCGTATTTCCTGTTTCGAGCAATCCTTGTATGATGTGCTGCTCTGCAGTATTTAACGCGTTAAAACCGATAAAAACGTGATTTTTGTTTCCATTGTATTGAACATAGTGCTCAATTTCTTCCGCAGCCTTTCTATATACCAATCCTTGATACCCAATCGATTCTTCTAAGAGCTGATGTTTCAGGGTTTCATAAAACCCTAGAAGTTGATTCCAAAAGGAGAGATATTTTTTTACTAGATCTGTTTGTTGATCTTGCATGTTCCAGCGCTCAAGCGTTTTAACACTTCCCAAATAGGAAAAGAAGCGTGTAGGATCTACAAGATACCTGTCTACTTCATTGAAATCATTTAGAAGAGTAATCGCCCAATTAGTATAACTTTCAAAATCTTCGGTTGTGTCAAGTGTTCGGCCTGCGGTATACGCATGGTAGCTTTTGAAGAGTAACTCTGAGGAGTCAATAATTTTTAAATCGGAAAGCCTTTCAATAAACGTTTCGATGCTGATAATTTCTGGCGCGAAGGAAGTGGTTGCGGCATTTTGTTTTAAGTAGTTTTTCAAAAAACCACCTGCTCTTTTACTTGGAAGAATGAGCACAAGATTTGATATATCGTCATGTGTTCTTTTAATATGGTTTAGGGTGTCTTCCAGAAATGTTAGCATACCCTAAAAATAAGAAACGCCACCTAAAAAAGGTGGCGTTTCTATTTATTTATTTAAGGGATTTCTTATTTACTCAAAGAAATCTCAACACGTCTGTTTTGTTGTCTTCCAGCTCTTGTTGCGTTAGAAGCAATTGGTTTAGCTTCTCCATAACCAATTGATGACAATCTGTTTCCGTCAACACCAACAGATGTTAGGTATGTTCTAACTGATGCAGCTCTGTCATCAGAAAGCGTTTGGTTAGTAGCTTCGCCACCTTGACTATCTGTGTGTCCTTCAATTAAGAAAGCAGCACTTGGATACTCTTGCATGATGTTAGAGATGTTCTGTAACACAGCCATAGACTCTTCACGAATAGTTGATTTTCCAGTGTCAAACAAGATTGTTTTAGAGTACTGGTTCAACTGTTGAATGATTTCAATAGTTACTTCTGGGCAACCATTATTTGCCACTGTACCAGGAACATCTGGACAGTCGTCATCTTTATCTAAAACACTGTCACCATCTTTATCTTGAAAAGGACAGCCATTATTTGATTTTGGACCAGCTTCGTTAGGGCAAGCATCATCAGCGTCAGTGATACCATCACTATCTGAATCAGGACATCCGTTCATAGAAGCCAAACCAGGAACAGTAGGGCAGTTATCTTGTGGATCTGCAACACCGTCACCGTCTGTGTCAGGACAACCGTTAAATTCAGCTAAACCTGCAACATCAGGACACGCATCATTTCTGTCTTCGATGCCATCGCCATCCGTGTCAGGACAACCATTAAATTCTGGTAAACCTGGAGTTTCTGGACATTCGTCATCTTGATCGTAGATTCCATCACCGTCAGTATCTTTTCCGCCGAATTTGAACACTATACCAACAGAGTGCTGAAGGTGTGTAATACCATAAGACTTTTCGAAAGAGTGCTTATACGCAGAAGAGAAGTTTAAGGCTAAGTTTTCACCAACCCAGAAACGAACTCCAGCAAGGGCGTTAGCCGTACCAAATCCGATGTCATTTACCCAAGTGTAACCACCACCAAAACCAATAGATGGATCAAGCCATCCACCAGGACCGCCAATTACGTCTCTAAGGCTATATTTGATTTCACCATCAAGACCGTAGTATGTTAGGTCACTTGCCGAAGCATCACCAACTCTACTAATTTTATTTACGGTACCTGTACCGGCAAACGTGAAGCCATCACCAATGTATCTACCTACAGATACTTTTGAGGCTGCAGCTAAGATGTTCCAGTGGTCATTGACGTTAAAATACTCGTCAAAAATCTCTCCTTTTGTAGTAGCAGGAAGTCTTCCGTCGTTGTTAATTCCCACAGGATAAACGTCTACTGCGTTTACACCTACCTCAACGGCCCAAGGATTGTTCTCGTCTTGTGCATTTGCTACGCCTACTCCTATTAAAAGTAGTGCAGCAACTAAAATACTGTTAAGATGTTTCATATTCGATTGTTTAATTTTTAAGTGTTAATTAGAGCAAAAGTAAGTTGTTAGAACTTATAAACAAAAGCAAATCTATTAAATTTTTTCGAAATACAATAGGAATTGGCGCTTAAATAAGTGTCGGTTTTATTAAATGACGCCTAATTTTCTGCCCACGCTAGTAAAGGCGCTTATTGCTTTGTCTAAATGAGTTTTATTGTGGGCCGCTGAGAGTTGCACTCGAATACGCGCTTTTCCCTTTGGCACAACGGGATAGAAGAAGCCAATAACATAGATTCCTTCTTCTAATAACATATCAGCCATTGTTTGAGATAATTTTGCATCGTATAACATCACAGGAACGATTGCAGAATTACCATCTACAATGTCAAATCCAGCTGCTTTTATTCCTTTTTTGAAGTAATTTGTGTTTTCTTCTAAAGTATCGCGTAGCGAGGTGTCTCTAGAAAGTATTTCAAAGACCTTGATAGACCCTCCAACGATGGCTGGAGCTAAAGAATTTGAGAAAAGATACGGACGGGAGCGTTGTCTTAATATTTCGATGATTTCTTTTTTCCCAGTTGTATAACCTCCCATTGCACCACCCAATGCTTTCCCTAGGGTACCAGTGATAATATCTATTCTGCCCATAACACCTTTTTCTTCTAAAGTGCCTCGTCCAGTTTCACCTATAAATCCGGCAGCATGACATTCATCGATCATAACGAGTGCGTCATACTTATCTGCCAAATCGCAAATTTGGTCCAATGGCGCCACAACACCGTCCATAGAAAAAACGCCATCCGTAACGATTATTTTGAATCGCGCACCATTTTCATTAGCTGCTTTTAATTGAGTCTCTAAGTCGGCCATATCGCTGTTCGCATAGCGATAACGCGCGGCCTTACATAGGCGCACGCCATCTATAATAGAGGCATGGTTTAATGAATCTGAAATAATGGCATCATCCGGCCCTAGCAAAGGTTCAAAAACACCTCCGTTTGCATCAAAAGCAGCGGCGTATAAAATAGTATCTTCGGTTTGGTAATAGGATGCTATTTTTGCTTCCAATTCTTTATGAATATCTTGTGTTCCACAGATAAAGCGAACAGAAGATACCCCAAAACCATGAGTGTCCATGGCGTTTTTCGCCGCTTCAATAACTTCTTTGTTTGACGAAAGGCCTAGATAGTTGTTGGCGCAAAAATTTATCACTTGCTCTCCTGTGGAAATGGTAATAACCGCGTCTTGAGGCGATGTGATTATGCGCTCTTTTTTAAAGAGACCATTTGTTTTTATATCTTCTATTTCTTGTTCTAAATGGGCTTGAATTTTTCCGTACATCGATTTAAAATGTTTGTCTGTTTTTACGTGTCAAATTTATACTTTATTTGTCGAAATTTCCCCTTCCGAAGTGTACACAATTATTTTTTCTTTCACAACATACCCCATTTCCTCAAGGGCGGAAGCGTATTCGTTTATTTGACCACTATGCTTAGCATACGCGGCCCCGGTTTTATAGTCCAGAATGGTGACGTGGTTCGCTTCAAAATTTACGCGGTCTGGGATTAATAATTTCCCGTTTTTGGTAATTATTGATGATTCATTTTTAACCTCAGAAGAACCTTCGAAAAGTTGCGCTAAATCTGGATGACTTACAATTTGCTCAATTTTAGTTTGTAAGCGATCAATTTCTTCAGAAGGAATAATGGCGCGGGACCTTAATTCTTCAATAACGAAAGGGATGTCTTTCTTAGCCTTAATGTGTGCCATGGTTTCGTGCAAGATGTTTCCTGCTGAAATCGCTTCTGACGCATCTGTTTGCCATAAAAAGGCATTCTTTGTAATTAACTTTAGGTTGTTATTCGTTGGATTACTACTAATATATTTTGGCTGTAATACCGTTTTGTTTTCCGAAGATGTCTCTGGAGACTCAGATTTTCCAAAAATTATTTTTCTCTGAAACAAGCCGAAATAATAGATTGCTTGAGCGTCATTCCATTGATTCGATTTTATTAGAAATGAAGAAAAAAGCTGGCTAAAACTTTTGGGAATATCATCCTTCATTGGGGCAGGCATTTCCGAAAAAACATACAGTTGTTCAACAGCTCTTGTAAGGGTAACATATAACAGATTAAATGAATCCAACTCTAAAGTGTTTTGCCTTTTTTCATGAAGTGCTTGCCCGAATTCACCAAAGGAGGCAACCTGTTTATTATAATTTATAAGTGTTTCTTCAAAATCTGTTGATGTGTTTTCAACAGGAAACCATGCTTTTGCCTCAAGTTCCTTATAAATGCCCACATCAGCATACGGAAAAATAACCACAGGAAATTCAAGCCCTTTGGCCTTATGTATGGTCATAAACTGAACGGCATCTTCATTCTGACTGGTAGCCACCGAGGCACTATCTTTTTTCGACTCCCAATGTTCTAAAAAGCGAAATTTATCAGCTTGTGGTTGTTGATCAAAATCAAAGACAAAATCCATAAGCCCAAAAATATACGCACCCGCCTTTTCATTAAACCGAAATTGTTTCAAAATATATTCACAACCTTCGTATAGGGAAATAGTATTTAATGCTGAAAGCGAAAAGTGGATATTATAATTAGCTAGCACATCTGAAAAATTAGTTTCCTCCTTTAGAAAATTTGTAAAAAAGGTATGCTTTTCTTCCGTTAATTGAAGATGCTCATGTAAGACATCTAAAACACTAATTTTTAATTTTTGATTGTCGGGATATAAGCTAAGCGCAATTGTGTTTACGACGCACCGTACGAGGGGAGAGTTCTGAAGCAACAGGGTTTCCGAAGAAACAACAGCAACCCCTTGTTCCATTAAAAACGAACTCAATGCGACACCGTCCTTTTTGCTTCGCGTTAGCACACAAATGTCTCGTTTGTGAAAACCATTAGCTATTAACTTTTCTACGGTTTCAAGCAAGCGCTGACTGTACCAAGATTCTTTTTCCTCCTTTTCGACGTTAAACTCTAGATGTACATAGCCCCCCTTCCTTGATGTGTGCATTTGTTGATTTCCAATTTTATACAAGGTTTCATGGTAACTGTCTCCGAAATAGTTGGCAATGGAAGTAAAAAAACGATTATTGAAGTTGATAATTTGTTCACAGCTACGATAATTCGTTGGTAAGTTTTCAACGGCTACGTCGGTGATTGAAAAAGGATGTTCTTTCTGAGTAAGATTAATGAACTGTTCTGGCAAACCGCCTCTCCAGCGGTAAATAGATTGTTTCGCATCACCAACCAAAAGTAGCGATCCGGGCACTTGGTTTTCAGATTCTTGTGATAGTGCATTATCGATGAGCGGAACTAAATTTTCCCACTGAAGGAGGGAGGTGTCTTGAAATTCGTCAATAAAAAAGTGCCGGTAACGCTCTCCTAAACGCTCGTAAATAAAGGGTGCTGGCTGACTTTTAATTTCTTTATTGATGAGGGCGTTGAATTCGGATATCGGGAGTATATTTTGCTCTTTTTTTATGTTTTGTAGTTCCTGATTCACCAAATTAATTACGGATAGCGGTGTTATGTTAGTCAACATAGCATCCAGTAATTGCATTGCCAAAATTTGAGCTTTCGACTCTGAAAAGGCTTTTGCGAACTCTGGCGTTAGTTGGTCAATAGTTTCAGCAATGTGAGGGGAGACTCGAGTTGGGTACATTGCCTTGGTCTCTATTGTTTCTTGCCAAGCCGCTCCAAAAGACACATTAAAATCTCCAGCTTTTAGTTTCATTAGGTACTTCGGAAACAATGACCTATTGAAATCGTCGTGTTCTAAACCCGCTTCGTCAATACGCTGAAATATAGCTGTTGCCAAGGCCTTCACAGAAGTTGTTATTACGAGTTTTTTAGACTGGAGCTCCTTTCTAAAAGCCATAAAATCTGCTATAGATTTACCACTAAGCTTTGCTAAATGTGGTGCGTCATTTTCGTTAAAAATGAGTTTCGAGGTTTTGACAATGTCCCTTGAAATATCCCAAGACTTATCATCGTCTGCTTTTTCGATGGCATAATCTAGCAGTAGTTTCGTAATTGTTTTTTCCTCGCCAGCTTTGCTAATTAATTGGTCTACCGCCTCCATGAGTAACTCAGTAGACTCTAGACTCACTTCAAAATTAGTTGCTAATGCAAGGTCTCTAGCAAATGTTCTAATCAAGGTATGATTAAATCGATCAATGGTTTCTACGGAAAAGCCTGCGTAATGGTGCAAGAGATGCTTTACAATTTTTTTTGACCGAAGATGAATTTCTGTAGGTGTTATTTGTGTTTCTTCGGCAAGCTGCAAGAGCATGTCAGAAGGAACTTCGATAACTTTTTTATGCGTAAATGAGACCAGGCTTTCAAGAATTCTGGATTTCATTTCGGCTACGGCTTTATTGGTAAAAGTGATGGCCAAAACCTGATTGTAGTAACTAGGGTCTTCAGAAAGAATTAAAAGCTTGATATACTCCTTTACAAGGGTAAAAGTTTTCCCGCTTCCCGCTGCGGCGTCATAAATTAAAAAAGGTGCCTGACTCATTGCTTAAAAATACATAATACTCTTTGGCTTGCTATCCAATTATTGAATTATTCTATACCGTTATATAAATCTTATAAAACTTATATCAAAATATCATCTGCTTATTGTGTATTTTTGAGGGAGTTAAAAAAGATAAACCCAAAAAAAACAGATATTATGGCTTTTGAATTACCAGCATTACCATACACGCACGATGCGCTTGAACCACATATTGACGAACGTACAATGCAAATCCATCACGGGAAGCATCATCAAGGATATACTACGAATTTAAATGGCGCAATTGAAGGAACGGATTTAGAAGGACAGCCTATTGAGAACATCCTTGAAAACCTAGACATGTCTAATAAGGCTGTTAGAAATAATGGAGGCGGATATTTTAATCACAGTTTATTTTGGAGCGTGATGACTCCAAATGGAGGTGGAGAGCCGTCTGGAGAATTAGCGGATGCAATTAATGATGCCTTCGGAAGTTTTGAAGCGTTTAAAGAGAAATTTTCTACCGCAGCAAAAACACAATTTGGTTCAGGTTGGGCTTGGCTTTGTGTACACAAAGGCGGAAAAGTAGCTGTTTGTTCAACACCAAATCAGGACAACTCATTAATGCCCGGTGTTGGTTGTGGCGGATATCCAATTTTAGGATTAGATATTTGGGAACATGCGTATTACTTAAATTATCAAAACAGAAGGCCTGATTATGTAGCGGCATTCTTTAATGTGGTTAATTGGGACGAAGTAAGCGCCAATTACGGAAAGAATAAGTAACAGATTTTACTTTAAAATATTGAGAGCCTTCTTCATTTATCTGGAGAAGGCTTTTTTTAGCGCTCGTCTTTTACAACTTTCGTTTTGGAAAGCACATCATGAAAGCCATTTTTCATGAATAGAAACGAAACCTGATCAAATGGGATGAACCTGCAACCACTTCGAAAAACAATATCACGTTGATTTGGTTTTTGACCGTCCAGTGTTACAACCTTGGTTTTCGTGATGAACTTACCTAGGGTTTTTTGAAAAAGTAACTCCAAGATTATAAAATATGAAGCAAAGCTTCCAAGAATAAGGACTAAAAATATAATTGGGCTGACATCTCCGATAATGAATTGAATTAAGGTCAATACTAGAAAAACAAGTCCGAAGGAAGCAACACTGTCAATAATATAATTAATAATTCTGGCTGAGGTAGTTGCTAAATTATCTTCAACTTCTTGTTTATTTTGTTCAATACGAACAGCATGATCTCTTATTTCATCAAATGACGAAGTGTCGATATTTCGTTTTTCAATTTCATGCTCAGCGGCTTCGATAGCTTTATGGTTGTATTTATCTCTTTCCGCAGTGATAATTTTGATAATTTGCTCGTCTGAATGTTCAGACATAACTTTTTTGAATTCGTTTTCCATTTAGATTGCTTTGTATTATTAATTATACCAAACGGCATATCGTTCTCTTCTTAATTCCAGTGCTACTTGTTCTTCCATTTTAGTTGCTTCGCCACGCGTAA
The DNA here is from genome assembly GCA_047615425.1 of Candidatus Latescibacterota bacterium. Lineage (GTDB taxonomy): Bacteria > Bacteroidota > Bacteroidia > Flavobacteriales > Flavobacteriaceae > Patiriisocius. The sequence continues at coordinate 5,458 of JBLHGH010000009.1, read as the reverse complement.
AGCAGGGATCTAAATGGTTGTATAAACTAGGACGAAGATACATGCCATACTTTTCAACAATGCTGGATGAAAGCTTATGACCTTTTTTATTTCTGAAGCCAGTTTTATGTTGTTCAAAACGTGCTTTGGGTGTTTTGCTTGTCATCCCTACGTATAGACATTGCAATACACCATTGAATTGGGGATTGGCAGCTCGAAACTTAGCATTTTCGGAAAACACACGTTTAGATAGCTCAATAACATACACCTGATACTGTGTTTTTGGCATTTTATACTACTTGCATTAACTGGAGAAAAGATACAGATAAATTATCGCAATGTAGTTTTGTGAAACAAAACCAAATAGCTCGGAGGAATTTGATGGGGATAAGCGCGCTAGTGGACTTCCAAGTGGGTGACTATGATAAGGATAATTTATGGCAGCTCACTTTGTCTGCTGCCCCTTAAGTTTGCGCATAAAAAAAGGTAAACGAGAGTTCGTCAGGGAATTGTAAACCGCTCGCAATAGCGTTCGGTTAATAATGGGAATTAAGGTGGTGCTCGCGACCCCTAAAGAGTTGCATCAAAAAAAGAATTGATTAATTGGGGATGAAATTGAAAGGCGAAAGTTTATTGCATAAAAAAAGGTAAACGAGAGTTCACCTTTTTTTGCCCCAAATCTACCATGAACTTAACCTACTTATGCTATGGTATAATTCAAATATATGTATTATTCTTTTTTTTAAAACAATCTTTTAGACGAATTGCCCGAATTCTCGTTGAAAGGCCCTTTTTGGCCAAAAACAACCAATTAAAGGGTCGTTTTTGAAAGAATTTTCTTGTTTTTCCGTAGGAAGAACTCCATATAAGCGGAGAAAAGTTCATTAAAGAGCCCTAGGAAGTTGCAGTCTATCAATTATGGAGCACGTTGACCATCATCAAGCGCTATGCAATGCAGTTCGCTACACCTTTCGATTTGGTCCAATAAAAAAGGCGGACTAGTGTCCACCTTTTTTGTCCCAAATCTACCATGAACTTAACCTACTTATGCTATGGTATAAGTCAAATGTAGATATTAATTTCTTACAAAACACAGACTTTTCCTACTTTTGGACTAACGGGTTTCTATTCTCGACAAAAAGCATGCTTTTGGATAATTTTCTTAAATTTTAACACCTAATACGCTCTTTCAGGATTGCCTTCATAGAAGTTGATGTAGGCCTTATTGACCACTCGGTTCCCGCCGTTTGTAGGATAGTTCCCGGTAAAATACCAATCTCCTAAATTTTCAGGGCAAGCTTTGTGTAGGTTTTCTACTGACTGAAAAATTAATTTCACTTTTGAATTGATATTCTCTTCGGAAATAATCTCTGCAATTTTTTCAGAAATCTCTTCATTGGTAAATGGCTCGTATAGTTCTTTTACATGATTTATAACCTCGCTATCGTCCAATGTTAATTGTATTTTGCACTTCTGATATATTTCTTCAATAATGCCATCAGTTCCACGGTCTCGATGTAATTCCAATGCAGCATTAAACGCAACGAGATGCTCTAACCGTGCCATATCAATTCCATAGCAATCGGGATAACGAATTTGTGGTGCTGATGAAACAATAACAATTTGCTTTGGATGCAAACGGTCCATCATTTTCAAAATACTTTTCTTTAAGGTAGTGCCCCGTACAATACTATCGTCAATGATAACTAAATTATCCTCTGGCTGCACAACACCATAGGTAACATCGTAGACGTGGGCTACTAAATCGTCTCTGCTATTATCATCTGTAATGAAGGTCCGAAGTTTTACATCTTTGATGGCAAGTTTTTCGGTTCTAATCTTTCGGGACTGAATTTCATTTAATCGGTCAGCTGAAAGATTTACCCCTTCTTTAAGAATGGCTTCGTTCTTCTGTTTGTTCAGTTCGTTTTGCGCTGCGTCCAACATGCCGTAGAAAGACGTTTCAGCAGTATTTGGAATAAAAGAAAAAATAGTGTTCTCTGTGTCATGATTAATTGCCTCGAGGACCTTCGGCATAATAAGTCTTCCCAACTCCTTGCGTTCTTGATAAATTTCAGCATCGCTTCCACGGGAGAAATAGATGCGCTCAAAAGAACACGATTTGCGCTCTAATGGAGGTAATATCTCAGAAAGATTCACGCTACCGTCTTTTTTCAGAAGCAGGGCATGTCCTGGATCAATTTCCTTCACATCATCAAAATCTACATTAAAAACGGTTTGTATTACGGGTCTTTCAGAAGCAACCACCACAACCTCATCGTCTTTATAGTAGTAGGCCGGTCTAATTCCAGCAGGATCTCTAAGTACGAAGGCGTCTCCGTGACCTAATAATCCCGCCATAGCATAACCACCATCCCAGTTTTTAGCAGATTTACGAAGTATCTTTGCTATGTCTAAATTTTCAGCAATAAAAGGAGAGGCTTCGATTTTATTTAGACCCTTAGACTTGGCTTTTTTATAAAGCTTTCGAACTGCATCATCCAAGAAGTGACCAATTTTTTCCATGACTGTAATGGTGTCTGCTTTTTCTTTGGGATGCATCCCTAACTGAATTAAGTTATCAAACAATTCAGTTGTATTGGTCATATTAAAATTACCTGCAATAATCAGGTTTCTGTGCATCCAGTTATTCTGACGCAAGAAAGGATGGACCGTTTCAACACTATTCCCGCCAAAGGTTCCGTAACGTACATGTCCTAAGAACAATTCCCCTAAATAAGGAATTCGCTTTTTCTGTTCAGCAACATCGTTTTTTAATTCTGGATCTGCTTCAAATTCGGTATTAATTCTTCCGTTAATTTGAGCAAAAATATCTTGTATAGGTTGTGTTTGGTTCGATCGTATTCTACTGATATAACGATCTCCAGCTTCAACGTCCAATTTGATGCTAGCAAAACCAGCGCCGTCTTGACCTCGATTGTGCTGCTTTTCCATCATCAAGTACATCTTGTTAACGCCGTAAAAAGCCGTACCGTACTTTTCTTTGTAGTATTCAAGTGGCTTTAGCAATCTGACTAAGGCAATTCCACATTCGTGTTTTAAAGCGTCACTCATAGTAAATGAAAAATATCGTTTAATTAAAAACGCCCCGAATTTTCAGGGCGTGTTATTAACTCAGTGTTATATCAAATTGTGTTAGGCGTTTAAATTGCTCCAAGCGCTGATGCACTTCTTTTTTGTCTAAATTAAGAAGCCGTTCCGTACCGAACTTCTCGACGCAAAAAGAGGCCATTGCCGACCCGTATATAATTGCCGTTTTCATGTTTTCAAAACTGTAGTCCTCTGTTTTTGCTAAGAAGCCTGTAAATCCACCAGCAAATGTATCTCCAGCACCAGTAGGGTCATAAACCTCAGCTAGTGGCATGGCGGGTGCATAGAACATATCATCGCCATGAAACAATAAGGCTCCGTGCTCTCCTTTTTTAATGACTACATATTTAGGCCCCATGGCCATAATCTTCTTGGACGCATTTACTAAAGAATATTCTCCAGATAACTGTCTTGCTTCTTCATCATTTATGGTAATCACATCTACTTTAGCAATTACTTGTTTCAATTCTTCCATGGCACAATCCATCCAAAAATTCATGGTGTCCAGCACCACAAGTTTGGGATTGTTCATTTGCTCAACTACTCCCAGTTGTACTAAGGGATGTAAGTTTCCAAGCATAACCACTTCTGCATCTTTGTAAAATTCTGGAACTGCTGGATTGAAATCTGCCAAAACATTTAGTTCGGTTGCCAAAGTATCTCTTGAGTTCATATCGTTGTGATAACGGCCACTCCAAAAGAACGTCTTTCCGTTTGGCACCACTTCAAGACCCTCAACATTCAACCCTTTTGAATCAAGCATGTCTATGTATTTCTTCGGAAAATCTCCTCCAACGACAGAAACAATAGCTCCATCAACGTTGAATTGTGATGCAGATAATCCAATATAGGTAGCAGCGCCGCCTAGAATTTTATCAGTCTTTCCGAAAGGGGTTTCAATTGCGTCGAAAGCAACAGTTCCTACAATAACAAGTTTACTCATTTTTAGCGCCCGAGAAGTCGGGTGACTTTTTGTTTGAATTGAGGTGCAAATTTAATCAATTTAATCAGATATTTCGCTATTTATCATTTGCAACAAATTGTATCTTGTAGTTGCTTGTTTTGGCTAAAATATGAAAGTATTTAACCACAGACGTTGATTCACAATAGACAGGATTCTCCTTAAATTTGGAATGCTCATGACAACCAACAAGTGTTTTTAGTAAAACCGAGAGGTTAGGTGTATACACATGCATGGAACGAATAATGAGCTATGGCTAATTGGCATAGCGAAGCGATTACCCTCACTTAATCCCCGCGAATATTACAAATACAGAAGAATTAAGGCAATAACAGAAGCTACTTCCTTCCAAAATCTGCCGGAATCTCTCCCCAGGCCTTGGTTTCCCATTTAACCATGACGGCGCTGAATGAATTATTTTTCAACCAGTATTCAGCGCGTTTTATGAGCTCAAAAACATCTTCATTTTTCTTTGACTTTTTAAGCTTGGTATTGCATTTTTTCTTTTTCACCCAGCCCATAGCAATTCTAGAATCCGAATAAATAATCCGGTCGCTTTTTTGCTTTTTCAAATAAGCTAAACCATGAACTAAGGCTAAAAACTCACCCACATTGTTTGTTCCCTGCTGAAAAGGTCCTTGATGAAACAATGGGTTTTTCGTTTGCGTGTCTACACCTCGATATTCCATAATACCTGGGTTTCCACTAGAAGCGGCGTCTACTGCAATGGAATATAAATTGGGGGCGCCATATTTAGCTTTTTCTGCTGCGGATAGTATTTTCTTTTTGGAACTGCCCTTTCCTTTGTAATCTGCATATCCTTTATTGTATGCTACTTTGGCTTCGGAAAAACTTGGAAATGACATATACTGCGCCCTTTTCACGCCCTTAATGGATAGCTGACATTCTTTCCAACTTGCAAAGATTCCGGCAGGATTTCCTGACCAAACAACATAGAATTTCCCTTTTTTCTTAGCCATCTGACGGTTCTTCTGAAAGGAGTAGCTCTTCGATTACCTTCGGAAAGTGTTTGTATTCTAAAGCATGTACCTTTTGAGCAATGGTTTCGGCAGTTTCACCTGCAGATAACAAGATGTTTTTCTGGAAAATAACGGCACCCTCATCATAATGTTCGTTTACGTAATGAATAGTAATACCAGTCTCTTTCTCTTGGTTTTTTATTACTGCTTCATGAACACGCATCCCATACATACCTTTACCACCATATTTCGGAAGGAGAGCAGGATGCACATTAATCACCTTATTTGGATATTCTTTAAGGATGTGTTCGGGAAATTTTAGCAGAAAACCTGCGAGAACAATAAGGTCTGCTTGCTCGTCTTTAAGGGTTTCTAATATGCCGTCAGGTGCGTTTAATTCATCTTTTGTGAATGAGGAGGCCTTTAT
>JBLHGH010000008.1:0-23171 GCA_047615425.1 Candidatus Latescibacterota bacterium | reverse complement strand
ATTGCTATCGACTTAAAGTCTGTTTTTAGTTAAAGGTTTAAAGATATAAAAATATTTAGTTAATCTGCAAGATTATTATGCAGAGGATTTTTTAGGATCGAAAAGATTATCGGGACTTACTCCTATATATGTATATACTTTTTTACTTCAGAATTTTGTGACGTAAATACCTGTGTTTACCCGACTAACGAACAATTAAGCACGCCCTATGGGCCTATCACTTAAAATAACGTCATTAACCAAAAGGCTATCAGTCTATTGATGCCAAAATGCCGAGCTAAACTTTGGCGCGTAACGCACTGTTTTTTATAAAAAACCCCCTATAAAGTGGCTAGATAGACAAAAAATACTCCTCATAATCCTCAAAAAGCTTCTAATTCCAGAATAGAATCCCTTAAAACCAATTGCTGTGCAATTGGATAAAAATTCCAAGTACCGATGCTCAAGCAAGCTTGGATCCCTTGGGATTAGCTCACTTTGTTCGCTGATCCAAGAAGGGGGGAGCTGTCAACAAAACTTATTGCTGCGCAATAAGACAAAAAAGCGAAGCCCAAAATGCTCAAGCAAGCTTGGACATTTTGGGCTTCTTCTTTTTTGTTGCAGAGAGGAAGGGATTCGAACCCTCGATACGTTGCCGTATACACGCTTTCCAAGCGTGCGCCTTAAGCCACTCGGCCACCTCTCTAATTATGCTTCCGTTTAACGGATGGCAAATATCAAGAATTTAATAATCTTATAAAATTATTAAAGACACAATTTTTAGCTCATTTCACCCCGAAGCGACGTTTCAAACAGCTTTATTAGTTCTTCCGAAGAGACACCTTTACCTAATAAGTACATCAGTTTTGCAATAGCCGCCTCCGTGGTTATATCTTTTCCGGAAATAACACCCAATTTCTTGAGTTCGGTACTAGTTTCGTATAAACCCATTGTCACACTGCCACCACTACATTGGGTGACATTTACAATCGGGATTCCACGAGCCACTAAGTCTTTTAGTGCCTCAATAAACCATATTTCGTTTGTTAGATTTCCGCTTCCGTAGGTTTCAAGAATAATACCCTTCATTTCATTATACGAAAACAAATAGTTCACAGTTGCCTCATTCATGGCAGGAAACATCTTCACAAGAAGGATATTAGATTCCATCTTCAAATGAACATTTAAAGCCTCTGGCGCTGTATTTTTCAATAGCGCATCATAATTGATTACTAAATTTACTCCACTTTCGACCAAGGCAGGATAATTTAATGAAGCAAAGGCTTCAAAATGCTCAGCATTTATTTTTGTTGTTCTGTTGGCACGATACAGTTTATATTCAAAATACAGTCCTACTTCAGTTAGCACTGGACCCTTATTGTCCCGCAAGGCGGCTATTTGAATTGAGGTGATTAAGTTTTCCTTGGCATCTGTTCTTAAGTCACCAATGGGCAATTGCGATCCTGTAAAAACAACTGGCTTGCTAAGGTTTTCGAGCATAAAACTAAGTGCTGAAGCGGTATAAGACATCGTATCACTGCCATGTAGCACAACAAAACCGTCAAATGCGTCATAATTCTCCTGTATTAAGGAGGCTAACGCCTTCCAAAAGGTTGGATTCATATTAGAACTGTCAATTGGAGTATCGAAGCTCGTAGTTGCTATGGCACATTCTAATAGTTGTAATTCGGGAATATGATCTAACAAGTCATCAAAATTGAAATTCCGTAGCGCCCCTGTTTCAAAATCTTTAATCATACCAATGGTCCCACCGGTGTAAATTAAAAGTATGTTCGTTTTTTCCTTCATATAACTATATGCCAAATACGTGTTTTGAATTTTCAGTAGTAATGAATGCAACTTCTTCTTCCGAAATATCATATACCTCTGCCACTTTTTTACAAACTAACGAAAGGTAGCTACTTTCGTTTCGTTTTCCTCTAAAGGGTACTGGAGAAAGATATGGAGAATCCGTTTCTAAAACTATCTGCGCTATAGGAATCTGGTTTAAAAACTGGTCAATCTTGCCATTTTTAAAAGTGACAACTCCACCGATTCCCAATTTCATATTATAGGATAGCGCTTTTTGGGCTTGCTCAATTGTTCCCGTAAAGCAATGGAAAATTCCGAAGAGCGCATCGCCCTTTTCCTCTTCTAGCACTTCAAAAATCTCATCAAATGCATCTCTACAATGAATCACAATAGGCAGGTTGTATTCCTTCGCCAACTGTATCTGCTCTTTAAAGGCAATTTTTTGTATTTCCAAGGTGCTTTTATCCCAATACAAGTCAATCCCTATCTCACCAACCGCAATAAAGCTTCTTTGATCAAACGCGGCCTTAACAAGATCCAGTTCTTGCCGGTAATTTTCTTTAACCGAAGTAGGGTGTAAACCCATCATTAAATGCACTTGGTCTGGATAATTTTCCTCCAAACAGTACATGGATTCTGTATGAGAAGAGTCAATCGCTGGTATAAAAAACCGCCCTACTCCATTTTCTTTAGCTCTAAGCATCATCTCAGCCCTATCCGCTTCGAAAGCTTCGCTATATAAATGTGTATGGGTGTCTGTTAGCATATGCCACAAAGCTAACCTTTTTGTTAGCTATCTTTGTAAAAAAAATCTTGCAGCTACGCACCCTATTAGAACAACTGAAATTTTATCGTATTCCATTGCAAAAACTAGCAACGGGGCATTATAAATTTCAGGTTAAAGTGAATAATAAAAAAGGGCGTTTCATTTTAGATACTGGAGCTTCAACAAGTTGTATTGGGCTTGATCAAGCTACCTATTTCTTATTACATGGTGAAGTAAGTGATGTGAAAGCAGCCGGTGCTGGGGCTATCAATATGGAAACAAAGATTGCCCGTAACAACCAGTTGAAAATGGGTGATAAAGTCCTCAAGAATATCGACCTAATTCTTTTTAATTTATCTCATGTGAATGAAGCTTTAGCTCAGGTTGATGAGGATGCCATCGACGGAATAATTGGCGCCGATCTCTTGAAGCAATGCCAGGCAAAAATAGACTACGGAAGAAACTGTTTATATATTAAGTAGGCATGACACTTCTAATAAGACGTAAAGAACACCATGATATTTTAGTTTAACGCTGTATTTATTAAAATATACGCGTTAATACGTACATGTCTTGTGTACGATTTTTCTTACTTTTACGGTATGACAAAAGAAACGCTTTATACAAGTAAGGTACCGATAGGAAATAAATTTAGTTGGTTTGTTGTCTTGGCAATTACCGCAGCGATAGTAATTGTTTCTCTTAACATTGTTATTTATATTGTTTCGTCTTAACCCAAGACCATCGTTAACTTTAACTAAAATAAATTAAAAACCCGTCTTCTATTAAGAGACGGGTTTTTAATTTTTATTCTTCTAGAATTTCTAGAATTCCAATGCTTTTTTAACATCGTTGTCCATTAATAATTCCATCGGATTTTCAAGGGCTTCCTTAACTGCAACTAAAAATCCAACAGACTCTCGACCATCAATAATTCTGTGATCATAAGACAAGGCGACAAACATAATTGGAGCAATTACAATCTCACCATTTCTCACTATTGGGCGTTCAACAATATTATGCATTCCTAAAATACCCGACTGTGGTGGATTAATAATAGGTGTAGATAACATAGATCCAAATACACCTCCGTTAGAAATAGTAAAAGTTCCTCCTGTCATTTCATCAACGGTGATTTGACCATCACGTGCTCTAATAGCCAAACGTTTCACTTCAGCCTCAACGCCTCTGAAACTCAAATTCTCTGCATTCCGTATCACTGGCACCATTAATCCTTTTGGTCCAGATACCGCAATAGAGATGTCATTAAAATCATATTTTATTTGATAGTCTCCATCTATCATAGAGTTCACGTCTGGATACAATTTTAGAGCTCGCACTACGGCTAAAGTAAAGAAAGACATAAAGCCTAAACCAACGCCGTGCTTCTCCTTAAATGTCTCTTTATATTGTTTCCTAAGCTCAAAAATAGGGCTCATATCTACCTCATTAAAGGTAGTTAGCATAGCTGTTTCGTTCTTAGCCGAAACTAATCGTTCAGCAACTTTTCTACGCAACATAGATAGTTTCTTACGCTCAGGTATGCGTTCTACGTCTCCCACAGAACCCATAGAGGGCGTTGCGCTAACAGCATCCCCTTTGGTTATTCTACCATCTCTTCCTGAACCCTTCACAGCCGTGGCCAAAACACCTTTCTCATCGAGTATTTTCTTAGCAGCTGGCGAAGGAGTTCCCGTAGCATAAGACTCTTTAGTAGGAGCATTAACTTCAGCAACAGGTTTCGTTTCAGAATCAGTTGTTTTTGGTTTAGCGGCACTACCTCCTTCAGGTTTGGCTGCATCCGTATCAATGAGACAAACCACGGCACCAACGGCTACCGCATCTCCTTCTTCAGCCTTAAACGTAATAATCCCGCTTGCCTCAGCTGGGAGTTCAAGTGTCGCTTTGTCGCTATCTACTTCCGCAATAGCTTGATCTTTTTCAACATAATCTCCGTCTTCAACTAGCCATGCTGCTATTTCTACTTCGGTTATGGATTCTCCCGGTGAGGGAACTTTCATTTCTAACATAGTATGCTGTTTACTATTGATATTTTTTCTTACTTCTGAAATATGAATACCTCAAAAATGGATTCTATTTTTTTGGCCTGTCAAAGACACCATCTATTACTTCTTTATGTCGCGCCTTTGAACGCGTGCTACTTCCTGCAGCCGGGGAACTGTATACTCTTCTTGAAGCCACCCTAAGTTTTACTAAATCAAAATTCATTAGCATAAAGCCCCATGCTCCCATATTCTTTGGCTCTTCCTGTGCCCATACGTAGTCAATATCACTTGGATATGTATCGATAATAGACGCGATCTCTTTCAACGGAAGCGGGAATAATTGTTCTATTCGCACAATGGCAACATTGTTTCTTCCATTTTCTTCACGGCGCTCAAGTAAATCGTAATAAAACTTCCCAGTACAGAAAACCAACGAAGTCACCTTGTTCTTTTCCACTTCATTGTCATCAATAGTTGCCTCAAAACTTCCTGAAGCTAGTGATTCTTTTGTTGAAACAACTTTTGGATGTCTCAATAAACTTTTTGGTGTAAACACCACTAAAGGTTTTCTGAAATTCCACTTCATTTGTCTACGCAACAAGTGATAGAAGTTTGCAGGTGTTGTCACATCTGCCATAATCATATTGTCTCGAGAGCACAATTGTAAAAAACGTTCCATTCGAGCACTTGAGTGCTCTGAACCCTGTCCTTCATAACCATGTGGCAACAACATAACTAAACCATTTTGGGTTTTCCATTTTGATTCCGCAGCAGAAATATACTGATCTAATATAATCTGAGCACCATTAGAAAAATCTCCAAACTGTGCTTCCCAAATAGTTAATGTCTTAGGCGTGGCCATTGCATAACCATAATCGAATCCAACTACCCCATACTCAGATAACAAGGAGTTATAGATGTACATCTGTCCGTCAAGGCCCAAAGTATTATGAAGATTGAATTCTTCAGTATCATCATCCGTTTTAATAATAGCATGTCTGTGAGAGAAGGTTCCTCGCTCAACATCTTGCCCCGACATCCGCACATTAAAGCCTTCTTCCTGAAGTGTTGCATACGCTAGTAATTCACCCATTGCCCAGTCCAATTGGTTGGCCTCAAAGTATCTTGAATTTCTATCCGCTATAATGCGCTGTATCTTCTTAATAAATGGTTTCCCCTCTGGCAACTTGGTGATCCCTGCGGCCAGAACATTTAATTTTTCGAGCGGATAACTTGTGTCAACCGCTTTAAGAATATCCTCAGAAGTTCCATAACTATATCCCTCCCAGTCGTCTGCCAAAATTTCAGTAACTACCGTCTTATCTTTTTGACGAGATGCCTCCAAATCTTGTTCAAGATCAGATTTATAATTCGCTTCCAAAGATTTTACATAGGCCTCATCAATAATACCTTCTGCGCGTAATTTACTGGCGTATAAGTTTCTAGCATTTGGGTGCTTTGCAATTGCCTTGTATAATTTTGGTTGGGTAAAACGAGGTTCATCACCCTCATTGTGCCCATACTTTCTGTATCCCAGAATATCAATAAAGACATCACGTCCAAATTCCATTCTATATTCTAGTGCGAAATTAAACGCATGGCAAACCGCTTCAACGTCATCTGCATTCACATGCAGCACAGGGGATAACGTTACCTTTCCAATATCTGTACAATACGTAGAAGATCGCGCGTCGAGATAATTGGTTGTAAAACCTACTTGGTTGTTGGCAACAATATGAATTGTCCCACCAGTGCGATAGCCATCAAGCTGTGCCATCTGGAGAACTTCATAAACAATTCCTTGGGCCGCTATAGCAGCATCACCATGAATTAATATAGGAAGAATTGCCTTTTCATTACCCCCCAATTGATTGTCTAATTTAGCACGGGTAATTCCCTCAACAACTGCACTTACCGTTTCCAAGTGTGAAGGGTTTGGAGCTAGGTCCATACGGACTTTCTTACCTCCCTTTGTTTCTCGAAAACTTGTCCAACCCATATGGTATTTCACATCACCATCGAAAAGCTCTGCTTCGTCATACTCTTTACTGTCAAATTCACTAAAAATTTTCTCCGGTGATTTTCCGAAGATATTCGCTAATACATTAAGTCTTCCGCGATGAGCCATCCCAACAACAAACTGCTCAATCCCCTTTTCTGCTCCTTTTTCAATAAGGGTATCCAGTCCTGGAATTAACGCGTCTACTCCTTCAATTGAGAATCGCTTTTGACCAACATATTTAGAATGAAGAAATCCCTCAAAAGACAAGGCTTCATTCAATTTATTTAGCAGGTGCTTTTTTTCTTCTGAATTATATATTGGGTGATTATCATTTTTATTCAGCCAATTCTGAATCCATTTTTTCTCATCCGGATTCCGAATATACATATACTCCACACCGATGGCGTCACAATAAATAGCCTCTACATGGTCAATAATTTCTCGTAAGCTAGTTTTTCCAAGGTTCAAAATAGATCCTGCCTCAAACTGAGAATCAAGATCCGATTTGCTTAAACCAAAGTTTTCAAGGGCCAAGGTTGGGGAATACTTTCTCCTAGCGCGAACCGGATTTGTTTCCGTAAACAAATGTCCGCGTGTGCGGTATCCGTCAATTAATTTAATGACTTGAAATTCTTTCAAAACCTGTTCTGGAACAGGTCCATCTGCAGTTTCAATACCTAAGGCTTCGAGTGACCCGTTTTCAATTCCAAAATCAAATCCTTGGAAAAACGCTCTCCAGCTAGGTTCAATGGTGTCAGGAAACTGTAAATATTTGTCGTAAAGTTCCGCGATAAAAGCGGGGTGGACGGCGTTGAGAAAAGAATATTTATCCATACTTGGAATAAAAGACAAAACGTTTAAAATGAAGCGTCACAAAAATACAATAAATCCATAAACTACTAAGTCGAATTTTGGATATTTATCTTTCAGCTTCTATAAAAAATATTCAAATGAAACCCACAATTGATAGTGTCAGAAAGTATTGCCTACTACTGCTCGCCCCTGTCTGTTTAGAAGAGCTTTATGCTCTTAAAACCAATGGTTTCTGAGAACCTGTGCGTTATGATGAGCTTTCCAATGAAGGGGAAGTGCTTACGCCCTTCCTTGGCCCTCTATTTTTTATGATTTACTTTTAGGTAATCTACTTAAACAGTTCGCTTCATAAGCCATTCCCCAAACTCTTGAAGCTTGTTTTTGTTTTCTTCTGAAATATCAATAGTATCCAAAATAGTTGTTGCTTCATTAGTATACTTTTCAATTTCCAAAATTGTTGCTAAAGCAGCTCCAGAATTTTTAAAAATTTCTTTAGTGGCCCTAATTTTTTCTGAAGGATCTTCAGGTGTTTCTAAAAACAAAGCACGCAGCGATTGTGCTTCTTTTTCGCTGGAATTTTCCACAGCTTTAAGATACAGAAAGGTCTTTTTATTAGCAATAATGTCACCCCCAACTTGTTTTCCAAAGGTTTCAGGGTTTCCAAAAGCATCTAAATAATCGTCTTGTAATTGAAAGGCAATCCCTAGATTTCGTCCAAAATCATAAATCCCATCTTGACAGCTTTCCGAGGCCCCTGCTACTATGGCTCCCATTTTCATCGCAGCCCCAATTAACACAGCTGTTTTGTAGTCAATCATTTTAATATACTCTGGGAGCGTAACATCACTTCTCGATTCGAAATCGACATCATATTGTTGCCCTTCGCATACCTCAATTGCGGTTTTACTGAATAATTTAGCTAATTGCTGAAAGAGCTCAGCGCTATAAGTCTCAAAAAGCTGATAGGCCAATATGAGCATGACGTCACCAGAAAGTATTCCTGTATTGATATCCCATTTTTCATGCACTGTTATTTGACCTCTTCGCAACGGGGCATTATCCATAATATCATCATGGATGAGTGAAAAGTTATGGAATAATTCTACAGCCAAGGCCGCATTCATAGCGTTGATAAATTCATCTGCGAAAAAATCAGCTGTCATCAAAGTAAGAACAGGTCTTAAGCGCTTCCCTCCTAAGGTGAGGATATACTTAACGGGTTCATACAACTGAGTAGGTTCTTTAACCCGAACAGCATCATCTAAATATTCTGCTAAGGCAAGACTGTATTTATCTAGGTGATTCATGCAATATTTTTTTGCTAAAATACTGATAAGATTACAGAATATGAGGTGAACTACTTAAGATTTGAATTAGCAGGCGGTAAAAGTTAAAAAAATATTAAAACTTTGGAAACTTTTTGTGTTTTTAAAGTTTCCTGCAGTACCTTTGCCTCCTCTTATGAAAGAAAAGATAATCCAAAAGGCAACAGAACTCTTTATTACACTTGGCTTCAAGAGTGTAACCATGGACGATATTGCGAATCAAATGGGGATATCAAAAAAGACCATTTACACTCATTTTAACAATAAGTCAGCGTTAGTAAGAGAAGTAACACAATCTTTATTTGACCAAATCACACATGGAATAGATTGTATTGGTGCACTTGGCAATAACCCTATAGAAGAACTGTATGACATTAAGAGGTTTATCATGCTTCAATTAAAAAATGAACAGGCTTCTCCTCAATATCAACTTCAAAAATACTACCCAGAAATCCATGAGGAATTTAAAGCTCAGCATTTTGAGAAGATGAGTGATTGCACATCCAATAACCTCCAAAGGGGAGTTGATCAAGGCCTATACCGTAAGGACATTGATATTGATTTTGTTTCAAGAATCTATTTTATTGGTATAAGCGGGATAAAAGACGAAACCGTTTTTCCAATTCAGAACTTCCCTAAAAGAGGGCTGTTTGGGACCTATTTAGAATATCACCTTCGGGGCATAGTAACCACTGAAGGTTTAAAAACGTTGAATAAATTTATAAATAATAACCAAGAAAATGCGTAACGTATTGTTCATTCTAAGTCTTTTTATGCTTTCATATGCAGGAATAGCACAAGAAGAAAAATCTTATATTTTTAGCCTTGAAGAGGCTATTAGCTTTGCCATTGATAGTAATTATACTGCTATTAATGCGCGTAGAGATATTGCCAAAGCTATCAAACAAAAATGGGAAACAACTGCTAGCGGACTGCCACAAATTAGCGGTGATCTTTCATATCAAAACAACCTAAGACAACCCATAACGTTAATTCCTGGGGAAATTACTGGTGGAGAACCAGGTACTTTCGTGCCTGTAACTTTCGGCACGAAGCAGAGCGCTTCGGCAACAGCAACTTTAAATCAGTTAATTTTTGATGGCAGTTACCTTGTAGGCTTACAGGCGGCCAAAGTATTCTTAGATTTTTCGGAAAATGCTTCAGAAAAAACCAACTTAGAGGTTAGAAAAGGGGTAATAAAAGCCTATGGAAGTGTACTACTTTCCGAAGAGCTTATAACAATCTTCGAAAAAAACAAAGTAGCTCTTGACAAGAATTTATATGAAACTCGAAAGGTTTACGAAAATGGATTGGCCGAAGAGGAAAGCGTAGAACTGCTCGAAATTACAATGCTTGACATAGAAACACAACTAAGCAAAGCCAAACGCTCATCTTCAATTGCGAAGCAAATGTTCAATGTTGCTTTAGGGATTCCAGCGGCTAGCGCCGTTTCTTTTGAAGACAATTTGGACAATCTTGCTACCCAAAATATGCAGCTAGCATTCTTGGAAAAAGATTTAAATGTTGAGAATAATGTAGACTACAAAATTGCGAATAACCTAACCGAACAGCGCAGCCTAGAGATGAAACTTGAAAAAAGCAACGCTTTGCCAAGACTCTCGGCCTTTGCAAACTATGGCACCGCAGGATATAATGATAGCTTTACTTTTTTTAACAGTGACCAACAATGGTTTCAATCATCTATCCTAGGAGTAAACATGAGTGTTCCTATTTTTAGTAGTGGTATGCGATCTGCTAAAACTCAACGAGCAAAAATCGCTTTGGATCAGGCAGAAACAAGACTTGAAGAGACTATTCAAAACATATCCCTTGAATTAAATACTGCAAGGAGTAACTATCAGTTCGCTATTGAAAAATACGAAAACGCCAAGAAAAATATTGCACTCTCAGAACGAATAGAAAACAAAAATCAAATAAAGTTTAAAGAAGGATTAGCTTCCAGTTTTGACTTGAGGCAAGCACAAACACAACTCTATACTGCCCAGCAACAATACATCCAATCTATGTTGGACTTAATTAATGCTAAGGCCAATATTGAAACTGTTCTAAACATTCCGCAATTACGTACATCAGCCAAAGAAATTAAAGGCAAATACTAAACTTATTCAACTTACAAACTCATAATTTCAATCATGAAAAATATACTAATCTTAATCACCGCAGCTTTGCTACTTGTTTCTTGTGGCGGGGATGCCAAAAAACAATCCATAGCAGATATTATAGAGACAGGCGACCTAAACAGCGTCTCTACTGCTCGCGATGCCATAGCTACGCAACGCCAAGAGTTGAACGAACAGCTTAAGCAATTGGACGAGAAATTGAAAGAATTAAAGCCAGAAACTAACATTCCTTTGATTACGGCTTTCACAACTAAAACAGAACGTTTTGAGCATTTCATTGAACTACAAGGTAGTGTTGAAACAGACCAGAATATCATTGTCACTCCAGAAATGGGTGGGGTGCTTACCACGGTCTATGTAAAAGAGGGGGAGTCTGTAAAACAAGGACAGATTCTGGCTAAAATTGATGATGGAGGTCTGGGCCAACAATTGGCGCAGATGCAGGTTCAAGCTGATCTGGCCAAAACTACGTTCGAAAGACAAGAGCGACTTTGGAATCAAAAAATTGGAAGCGAAATTCAATATTTACAAGCTAAATCCAATTACGAAGCCTCCTTAAAAAGTATAAGTTCCATGCAACAACAAGTTGGCAAATCAAATGTACGCGCTCCTTTTTCCGGAACCATTGACGATATCATTACCAAACAAGGAAGTGTCGTTGCTCCTGGGTCATCCCCTTTGCTTCGTATTGTTAGCTTAAAGAACATGTATATTGCGGCGGACATTCCTGAAAGTTATTTAGGTTACGTAGTAAAAGGAAAAGCTGTTGGAGTTGAATTCCCAGTATTAAACAAAACTTTAGACGCTACTGTAAGTCAGACCGGTGACTACATTAATCCAGACAATAGAACATTCAAAGCAGAAATTGATGTGCCGAATGCAGACAAAAGTATCAAGCCAAACTTGACCGCTCGTTTAAAGATTAATGATTACACAAGTGAGGAAGCTATTTTAATCCCGCAAAGTATAATTTCTGAAAATGCTCAAGGAGAACAATATGTTTACATTCTGAAGGAGAAACACGCTGACAAAGCCGTTGCCTATAGAGTTATCATTGAAACGGGGAAAACCCAAGGTGATATGATCGAGGTACTGAAAGGAATTAATGATGGAGAAGAAATTATTGAAGAAGGTGCCCGAAGTGTCAAAGATGGTCAAACCGTAAAACTTATTACATACTAATCCACTATGGAAAAAAAGAAAAAAAACACTGAAAAGGAGTTCAAACTCTCCTCATGGGCCATTAGTAATAAAACTACCATTTATATGGCTATGGCGCTTATCCTGTTTTTAGGATACAGCGCGTACAATTCGATGCCTCGTGAGAGTTTTCCAGAAATTAGAGAGACCAAAATTTATATTAGCTCTTTGTTTCCAGGAAACACAGCAGAGGATATTGAAAAACTTATAACAGATCCATTAGAAGATAAGTTGAAAACGGTAAGTGGCGTAATTGAACTAACCTCAACATCACAAGAGGATTATTCAATGATTGTCATAGAGTTTGACGACGATATTCCAGTGGAACAGGCAAAACAACGTGTAAAAGACGAAGTAGACAGTAAGACTTCAGGTGAAGATTGGCCTACATTTAATGGCGCCAAAATTGAGCCAAATATTTTTGAATTGAGTATGAGTGAGGAGATGCCTATCCTCAACATTAACATATCAGGAGATTACACAATTTCTAAATTGAAAGAGTATGGCGAATATCTTCAAGATGAGATAGAAAATCTTTCTGAAATAAAAAAAGTTGACATTCGAGGGGCACAAGAAAAAGAAGTTGAAGTTGCGGTAAACATTTATAAAATGATGGCTAGTAATGTGAGCTTTAATGACATATCGAGCGCCATTAGCAATGGCAACATGACCATGTCTGCGGGTAACTTTAAAGCAAGTGGGCAAAGAAGAACCATTCGTATCCTCGGTGAAATTGAAGACCCGTTAGAGTTAAATAATTTTGTGGTTAAATCTGAAGATGGCAAGAATGTGTATCTAAAAGATATCGCCTCAATTGCCTTTAAAGAAAAAGACAAAACAACTTACGCTAGAGAGTTTGGAGCACAAGTTGTTATGCTGGATGTGAAAAAACGATCTGGACAAAACATGGTTGCCGCGGCAGAAAAGATTGACCTTATTGTTGCGGATGCCATTGCGCAAAAATTTCCATCAGATTTAAAACTAACAATCACTAACGACCAATCTTCAAAAACAATTGGCCAGGTAGATGATCTTGTAAATAACATCCTCTTTGGAATTATTCTGGTAGTAACCGTTCTAATGTTCTTCTTAGGATTTAAGAATGCTCTTTTTGTAGGTTTTGCAATCCCTATGTCCATGTTCATGTCATTGATGATCTTGAGTTGGATGGGCTATACAATGAATACCATGATTCTTTTTGGTCTAATTATGGGACTAGGAATGCTGGTGGATAACGGTATTGTGGTAGTAGAAAATGTCTATCGCCTAATGGACGAAGAAGGTCTGAGTCGCGTTGAAGCTGCAAAGAAAGGGATTGGCGAAATTGCTTTTCCTATTATCATTTCTACCTTAACAACAGTGGCTGCATTTATACCGCTAGGACTCTGGCCAGGACTTATGGGGCAGTTTATGATATATTTCCCCATAACGCTCTCGGTCGTGCTGGGGTCTTCCCTCTTTGTTGCGGTCTTTTTCAATTCAGTACTCGTATCGCAATTCATGACTACGGAAGACCGTGATATGCCTTTAAAGAATATCATTAGAATCTCTTTAATTGTTGGTGGAATAGGGCTACTCATTATGTTAGTTGGTGGCGCCTATAGAGGCATTGGAACTTTAATGATTGTAGTTGCCGGAATGTTATGGGTATATCGACTCATACTTCGGAAATTGGCAAACGGTTTTCAAAATAAGATCCTTGTTCGATTCGAAGACTTGTATGAACGCGTCTTAACAATGTCCTTTCGGGGCAAGCGCCCTTATCTAATTTCAGCAGGGTCTGTAATCCTGTTTTTTGCCGCGATTATTGCTTTTGGCGCTTCGGTGAGCCTTCAGCGAACCAAAATAGAATTCTTCCCGGATAATAAGCCTAATCAAATTATTGTCTATTTGGAGTACCCTCAAGGAACAGCGATTGAGAAGACCAATGCTATAACCAATGAAATTGAACAACGCGTTTATGGAATCTTAAATGATGAAGCCTATATGGATGGGGATTACAATTTCCTTGTCGAAAGTGCGGTTTCTCAAGTTGGTGAAGGTGCTGGAAACCCTCAAACCGATGGAGGTTCTGCGGCTGAAATGCCTCATAAAGGTAAAATCACAGCTTCAATGCGTGAGTATAAATATCGCCGAGGTGAAGATAGTGAGACGCTTCGAAAAAAAGTACAAGAAGGCCTTGAAGGAATTTACCCAGGATTACTTGTTTCAGTAGAGAAAGATGCGAATGGACCACCGCAAGGACCACCTGTTAATATTGAATTAGAAGGTGACGATTATAACGAGCTAATCGCTGCTGCTGAGAATATGAGGAAATATTTAAACAGTAAAAACATCCCTGCAATAGATGAATTGAAAATCGATGTTAATAAAGACAAGCCTGCGATGCAAGTGATTGTAGATCGTGAGAAAGCAGGCGAGCTTGGCGTAAGCACAGGACAAGTAGGGCAGCAACTTCGGAATGCTATTTTTGGAACGAAAGCAGGTGTTTACAAAGAAGACGGTGATGATTATGACATCTACATTCGCTTCAACCAAGATAGCCGTTATAACACAAGTGCTTTGTTCAATCAAACCATGACTTTTAGAACCAATAAGGGTGAGTTACGTGAAATACCGGTATCTACTGTAGCAACCAGAAAGAACAGTTCTGGATTTAGCGCCATCAAACATAAAGACACGAGGCGTGTTGTAACCGTTTACTCAGGTTTAAAACCTGGTTTCGCAGATGCAGGAGCAGCCGTGGCAGAGGTTCAGGAAGCGATGAAAAGCTTTGATTCAATGCCAGAAAACATTAAAGTAGATTATACTGGGCAGCTAGAAGATCAAAACAAAGAGCAGGCATTTTTGATGAGTGCATTCTTTAGTGGGCTGGGGCTCATTTTTCTTATTCTTATATTCCAATTCAATTCAATTTCCAAACCAGCCATTATTATGGTGGCAATCTTTTTAAGTTTAATTGGAGTCTTTGGAGGTATTGTAATTTCAGGATCACCTTTCGTTATTTTAATGACGATGATGGGTATTATTTCGCTCGCAGGAATTGTAGTCAACAATGGTGTCGTACTACTGGATTATGCCCAACTACTTATTGACCGTAAGAAGAATGAGCTCAATATAGATGAGAAGGAGTACCTCGAAAAAGATGCTCTTTTGGCAAGTATCATTAAAGCCGGTAAGGCGCGTTTGCGTCCTGTATTATTAACCGCCATCACAACAATTTTAGGCCTTATACCATTAGCCACTGGGTTTAATATCGATTTCTTTTCATTGTTCAGTGAATTCGAGCCAAATATCTATATGGGAGGAGATAATGTTATTTTCTGGGGGCCATTAGCATGGACGGTTATTTACGGTCTTATTATCGCTACTTTCCTAACACTACTGTTAGTGCCCGTTTTATTCTATTTAGCGATGCGAATGAAAATGTGGTATCATTTAAAGCGAAACCCGAAAGAAGAGAGTAGCCAGCTAGGCAAGGTTAATTTGGAAGCAGCCGAATAACCTGCATTCCTGTTATATAAAAAAGCCTCAACATAATCTGTTGAGGCTTTTTAATTTAAAGAATGGTTTGTTGACTAGAACTTAAAACTAAGTCCAGCGTTAACAACCGTACCTAAAAATCCAAACTGATTAACTTCCCAAGGGTATCTGAAACGACCACCTAAGTCTGTAACAAAGTCACCTTTAGTATCAATTTCATCTGGATAAACATTCAGCAAGTTGCTTGCAGAAACAGTTGCAGAAATAGCGTCAGAAAAACTATAACTAATAATTAAATCAGTAATGATTTTGCCGGCAAAAGTCTGATCAAATGCTTCGTCCTCCGTTGGCAAAGGTCCGTCTCCAAAATCAGCTCCATTTAAACCATTGTTAGAGTGCATCCATGTCACTTCACCAAAATAGGTGTTGTTCAATGCGACGTTAAACTTACTTATTTCATAGTTAAGTCCTAAAAGAACTTTCGTTTTTGGTCTAGAAGTTGTAATTCTGGATTGCTCTTTTCTGTTGAAAATTTCATATCCATTATTAGCCAATAGTTCTGGCGTTGCAATTTCACCATCAATTTCAGTTTCATTCATATTAGCAGCCAATGTTGCAGAAAGTGTTCCACTTCCAATTGCAATATTCCGATAATTTGCTACAATATCTACTCCCGTTGTATTAGTGTTCACAGCATTTACAAAGAACTTCAAACTCGTAATTGAGTTTTCCAATAATATCTGCTCAACAGGGTTATCCTCATCTGGGTTTCCGTCAAATCCAATTTCTCCTGTGAAAAGAACACGATTTTCTACTTTTACATTGTAGAAATCTGCAGTTACAGAGAAATCATTTGACACTTTATATGTAATCCCCGCTGTAATATTCGTAGAAGTTTCAGCAGTAAGTTGAGGAACTCCTAATCCTTCGCGAATAACCGGATCTACGTTGTTGAATGTCCCCTGGTTAGAAACCGTTCCACCAGACACTAATGTCTGAATATTACTCAAGTAAATTTGATGTAATGACGGTGCTCTAAATCCAGTACCATAGGACCCTCTAATGGCTCCTTTGTTATTTGCAAATAAATAACGTCCGGCAATTTTCCAAGACGTATTATCTCCAAAGTCACTAAAGTCTTCATATCGAACTGCTCCACCAATTAATATTGCTTCTGTTGGCTCCCAGTCTAAACTAGCATAAACACCATAATTGTCACGCTTCTCGCTCAAGGCATTTCCCGGCTGCAAGCCTGGGAATGATTGTGCGCCATTTCCGAAATACGAAGCTGATTGTCCTGCTATAGATCTAAAAGACTCTTCTTTTATTTCTCCTCCAAACGCAACGCTAATTTGACCAAAGTTTCTAGAAAAATCTAGATTGGCAAGAATGTTACTGAATGAATACGCACCTACATCAAAAGATGTTGGGCTGCTTCCTCCTAGCGCAGGGTTTAAACTATTGTTCACTTCATAGTCAACTGCATTTCTACCATAAGTTCCACTTAAGTCTCCGTCAAATCCACCAAGCATAAACTCTAAACCGACGGTATGAGTGTTATCACGCACATCTGTTTCAAACGTTGGCTGAAAACCTTGGTATTCAGTTCCCTCTTCATGAAGCAAGAAAAATGGATCCGGCACCCAGTATGGTGTACGGTATAAAGCAAAACTCTTTCCTTGACGAGACGTAAATCCACCAAATGTATAGAATGTTGTATTTCCATTTTTAGATGGGAGTCCGAAGTTATAGAACATATCTAATTTCTTCAATTCTGGCTGACCAACGGTCATCCCTAAATCTGGATTATCACTAAGCCATTGTCCAAAATCTGGATCATCGGCCATAACCCCAAAAAGAACATCCTCTCCAGGCTCGCCCGCACGATTTGTTTCCTCTTGTTCGTAATATCCTAAAGTTAAATTCATAAACCCACCGTTGTCTCCAACAGAAAGACCCGTATTAACATCTGCTCCGATACTAAAACCGTCACCTTCCGTTGTAACACCAGAATTTATGTTTACTGTTGTATACTTAACATCTTTCTTTAGAATCATGTTAATTACACCGGCAATTGCATCAGATCCGTACTGGGCAGAAGCTCCATCACGAAGCACCTCAACACGCTCAATAGCTGCAGCAGGGATGCTTTTTAGATCCACACCTACTTCACCTTTTCCTGGGGTATCATTAATATATACCAGAGCACTTTGGTTTTTACGCTTTCCGTTTACTAAAACTAAGGTTCTACTTGGTCCTAAACCTCTTAAATCAGCAGGATCAAAATGTGCAGTTGCATCAGAAATAGTTTGGTTTGTTGAATTAAAAGATGGCACCTTATACGTTAGCATCTTATCCAATGTAGGCTGACCCGTTAGTTTTAGTTCTTGAGTGCTGATATTATCAATCGGCACGGTAGAACTCATTACTGTTCTAGGTTTTGATCGGTTACCAACAAGAACAACTGCGTCTAAGTTAGCTCCTTCGACCATCATAACTTGGACCGAACTGGAGTTCACGCTCATTTCTTCAGTAGCATAACCCACGGAACTGAAAATTAAAGTAGCAGGCATTGACGTGACATCAATGGAAAAATTTCCATCGACATCAGTGGTGGTACCATTCGAAGTCCCTTTTTCAACGACGTTTGCAAAAGCGACGGTCTCACCGTCTGCAACGCTAACTGTACCCGTTATTGTACTCTGTGCGAATACGAAACAGGGTAGTAAAAAAAGAAATAACAGGAGGTTCCTGCTAGTAAGGTTTGTTTGTTTCATGTCTTTAGTTTTTGGTTATTCAGAGCAAAATAACCCTAATTTATTAAATATCCTTAAATAACATTAGAATATTTATATGCCTAATGTTAATTCATTATGAATCATTCAATTATTAACTTCCTGAATATCATTACAAAAAAAGTAGTCCAATCTTCTTTATCTTCTTAAATTTGCAGTTACTTCCAGCAAGGAAGTGGCTAATTTTTTCTGAAAATGTATAGAACGCATACAAACGGTGAGCTTCGGGCATCACATATAAATCAAGAAGTAACCTTAGCCGGTTGGGTACAGAAGTCCAGAGATAAAGGATTTATGATTTGGGTAGATCTTCGCGATAGATATGGAATAACCCAATTAATTTTTGATGAAGAACGAACGCCGAAGGCAATGATGGAACAGGCTTCCAACTTAGGAAGAGAATTCGTTGTTCAAATAACAGGAACTGTAATCGAAAGAGAATCTAAAAACCCTAATATGCCTACTGGGGATATAGAGATTTTGGTAAATAATGTCACTGTATTGAATGAGTCACTAACCCCTCCTTTTACGATTGAAGACGTAACAGATGGTGGTGAAGATTTACGAATGAAATACCGCTATTTGGATATCCGCAGAAACCCCGTACGTGAGAACCTAGTTTTCCGTCACAAAGTAACTATGGCGGTTAGAAATTATCTTTCAGAAAAAAGCTTTATAGAGGTGGAAACACCTTACCTAATAAAATCAACACCCGAAGGTGCCCGTGACTTTGTTGTGCCAAGTCGCATGAATAAAGGCCAATTTTACGCCCTTCCGCAGTCACCACAAACCTTCAAGCAGCTGCTTATGGTTGGAGGCATGGACAAATACTTCCAAATTGTGAAGTGCTTCCGTGATGAAGATTTACGCGCCGATAGACAACCAGAATTTACTCAGATTGACTGTGAAATGGCTTTTATCGAGCAAGAGGATATCTTAAACACATTCGAAGGTTTGACAAGACACCTAATTAAAGAAATTAATGGTGTTGATATCGCCGTTTTTCCAAGAATGACATACGATGATGCCATGGCAAAATACGGGAATGATAAGCCCGATATTCGCTTCGGTATGGAATTTGGCGAATTAAATACCGTTGCCCAGCATAAAGAATTTGGTGTTTTTAATAATGCAGAATTAGTAGTAGGAATAGCGGTTCCAGGAGGAAATTCGCATACTAGAAAAGAAATTGACAAACTAATTGAATGGTTAAAGCGCCCTCAAGTTGGCGCCTTAGGCATGGTGTATTGTCGTTGCAATGACGATGGGACCTATAAATCTTCAGTCGATAAATTCTATGACCAAGAAGACTTAGCCAAGTGGGCAGAAGCAACTGGCGCAAAAACTGGTGACTTGATCTGCGTTCTTTCAGGAGACAAGAACAAGGTGAGATCACAATTGAGTGCGCTACGAATGGAAATGGCAGAACGTATAGGGCTTAGAAAGGCAGACGAATTTGCTCCATTGTGGGTCGTTGATTTTCCTTTGCTTGAATGGAATGAAGATGCAGAACGCTATCATGCAATGCACCATCCATTTACATCTCCTAAACCTGGGCAATTAGAGCTTTTAGCAACCAAGCCTGGAGAGGTAAAAGCCAATGCCTATGATTTGGTTTTAAATGGAAACGAAATTGGCGGAGGATCCATCCGTATTCATGATAAAGAAACACAGGCCTTGATGTTTGATTATTTAGGGTTTACACCTGAAGAAGCAAAAGCGCAGTTTGGGTTCTTGATGGATGCATTCCAATTTGGGGCACCACCACACGGAGGGATTGCTTTTGGATTGGATAGACTTGTAGCCATCCTAGGAGGCCAAGAAACCATACGTGACTTTATTGCTTTTCCAAAGAACAACTCTGGGCGAGACGTTATGATTGATGCGCCCGCTCCAATTGATGATTCACAATTAACCGAACTGAGCCTGCAACTCAATATAAAACAGCAACTTTAAATCCTTCCTGTTGGCGGGTATTTTGATATTCCGAAGTTATGCCTGGGCAAAAGCGAACACGACTGACTAGATTTCTAATTTGGCGATTAAAGTACATATCGCACAAGCAATTTGTGTTTGCACTTAGTATTGCGATTGGGTTTTTAGCAGGATTAGCCGCCGTTCTCATTAAAAACGGAACACATTTCA
Source organism: Candidatus Latescibacterota bacterium (assembly GCA_047615425.1). Taxonomy (GTDB): domain Bacteria; phylum Bacteroidota; class Bacteroidia; order Flavobacteriales; family Flavobacteriaceae; genus Patiriisocius. The sequence continues at coordinate 2,704 of JBLHGH010000008.1, read as the reverse complement.
TTCAGTTTAGGCGTAGATAAAATGACTGATGTAATGCAAAAATTCCAAGATACAAGCGCATGGAATCTACCTGTACTCTCAGAAGGAAAATATTATGGCTTTGTCTCCAAATCCAAGCTTTTCACTGCCTACCGAAGAAAATTAATTGGCTTTTAAACAAAATAAAATAGTATGAAATACCTACTCCCCTTTTTGTTAGTCGCTGCCATATTTGGCGTATCCTATGGGTTTTATATTCGACCTGAAGATTCTAAGACTGGCGAGTTTCTTATAGGAATATCAATTGCAATAACGTTCTTTATTACCATTCCTATTTTTATTTACAGGCGCTGGAAAGACAGGAGCGTAAAAGACTATATGTTGACCAAAGAAAACATCGAAAAAATGCGTAACTACGCTAAGGACAAGAAGCTATAATAAAATTAGTTAAAAAAAAACTTGATATTTCGTTAACATTTGAGTCCATATTTATGCTACCTTTGATTATTATTAATTTATTTTTTTATTACAATGGAAGGAACAGTAAAGTTTTTTAACGAATCTAAAGGTTTTGGTTTTATCACTAATGATGACACTCAAAAGGACATTTTTGTACATGTAACTGGACTTAACGGCGAGGCCCTTAACGAAGGTGACAAAGTAGAATATGTTGAAGAAGAAGGAAGAAAAGGAATGGTAGCAGGGCAAGTCCGTGTTATCCATGAATAAGATATATCTTACACCAACAAACCGGATAAAGCCTGCTAGTAATAGCGGGCTTTATTATGCCCTAATTTAAGTTTCGTTTTTCAATGAAAAAATTTTTCAGTAAAGTAGCACATTCGGTTTCCATAATACCGCCTAGCATTTTAGTCTTGGGATGTAGTTTGGTTCCCATTTCAATGCAGCCCCGTTGTGCATCTCCAGCCCCATAAATAATATTTGCAATCTGACTCCAATACAGTGCACCCGCGCACATTTGACATGGCTCAATAGTTACATACAACGTGCAATCTGCCAAGTACTTTCCTCCTAGGAAATTGGCAGCGGCAGTGATGGCTTGCATTTCTGCATGTGCAGTTACATCAGTAAGGGTTTCTGTCAAGTTATGAGCACGGGCTATAATCTGGTTCTTACTCACAATTACTGCTCCAATAGGAATTTCACCCATAGCATAGGCAGCCTCTGCTTCTTGCAAAGCGCGTTTCATAAAATAAGCATGGTCATGTGGTTTAATCATGGTATCGTTTGTTGGATGGTCAAAAGTACAAATAACCCAGTTATCGAATTTAGATATCTACTATTTATAAATCTCAATAACCTTATCTTTGTTACGTGCCAACTACCATCCTCGATACCATAGCGATACCTGCTGATCTTCGGAAGCTTTCACGAGAGCAGTTACCTAAGCTCGCCAAAGAATTAAGAGAATTTATTATCAATATTGTAGCCACCAAAGAAGGACATTTGGGAGCTAGCTTAGGTGTTGTGGAGCTCACCATCGCCTTACACTATGTTTTTAATACGCCTGAAGATTTATTGGTATGGGATGTGGGGCATCAAGCATACGGACATAAAATTTTAACAGGCCGGAGAGAAAATTTTCATACCAATAGAAAATTAGGTGGCATTAGTGGTTTCCCGAAGCGCTCTGAGAGCAAATACGACACTTTTGGCACTGGTCATAGCAGCACAGCAATATCAGCTGCGCTGGGTATGGCAATTGCTGCGCAATTGACAGGTGATGCCCAAAGGCAGCACATTGCCGTAGTAGGTGACGCATCTATTGCAAGCGGCATGGCCTTTGAAGCGCTAAACCATGCTGGCGTTACCAATACAAATCTGCTCATTATACTGAATGACAATGCTATCGGTATTGACCCTAGCGTTGGAGCCTTAAAGGAATACCTAACCAAAGTGACCTTAGACGGAGCGCCCGAAACCGATAATATCTTTGAAGCGCTGCAATTCGACTATTCTGGACCTATCGATGGTCACAACCTTGAAACCTTGATTTCTGAGCTTACTAGATTGAAGCAGGTTTCTGGACCGAAGCTCTTACATATAATCACTACGAAAGGCAAGGGACTTAGACAAGCCGAAGAACAACAAGTGACCTATCATGCCCCTGGTAAATTTAATGCAGCTACAGGAGAACTTCTTCCGAAAAACACAGAAAAGCGAGCGCCTAAATTCCAAGATGTTTTTGGCGAAACCATCGTTGAACTCGCTACGAAAAATGAAAAGATAATAGGTATCACGCCAGCCATGCCAACTGGAAGCTCCTTAAAACAGATGATGGAAGTCTTTCCGGATAGAGCTTTCGATGTTGGTATTGCAGAACAACACGCCGTTACATTTGCCGCTGGACTTGCAACACAAGGGCTATATGTGTTTTGCAATATTTACTCTACATTCTTACAAAGAGCCTATGATCAAGTGATTCATGATGTTTGCTTACAACAACTTCCCGTAATCTTTTGTTTAGATCGTTCGGGTATCGTAGGGGAAGATGGCCCAACACACCACGGGTTGTTTGATATAGCGTATTTGAGATGCATCCCAAATATAATTATTATGGCGCCTCGTAACGAGCGTGCATTACGGAATATTCTTTATACTTCACAATTAGGTCTCGATATGCCTATTGCAATACGATATCCACGTGGTCGAGGGACTTTACTCGACTGGAAGCTCCCTTTCGAAAAAGTTGAAATTGGCAAAG
>JBLHGH010000007.1:0-24158 GCA_047615425.1 Candidatus Latescibacterota bacterium | reverse complement strand
GGTCCGCTATGGTCCTCATGTTTCTCTGGATACTAATAAGGAGACACCCGAGCATTTAGAATTACTAAAAAATTATCTAAACCAAAAATTTAGTGTTTCTGTAAATGGTGCCCAGGTGGATTTTGAATTCATAGGCCATGAATATGAAATTGATATAGTAAAATGCTACTTAGAAATTGAAAACATACCAGAATTACATACCATTGAATTTGAGAATAAAATTTTAATGGATTTGTTTGACGAACAGAAAAATATAATCCATGTAAAGACGGCAAATAGCAGACGAAGTATCGTCTTAGATGTTGATAATCCTAAAGGATTGTTAAACTTTGACTAATTTTTTCGAAACTGCACTGAGAACCTTAATTTTAGAAAAAATAACCACTATAACAAGGATACTATGAAGCTTATTAAATGCCTTTCCTTCGTTGTTCTATTTCTTTCAGCCGGAACAATGGTTGCACAAGAAAAAGATACTGAAGAACGCAAACCAGGTCACACAAATAATAACCGTTTTAAACAATTGTATGAAGAGTTTTCTACTCCTAATACATACCGAAGTGCAAATGGTGCTCCGGGTCCAGATTACTACCAGCAGCAAGCGGATTATGTTATGGACATTGAATTGGATGATAAAAACGCCAAACTCTACGGTTACGAAACGATTACGTATACAAACAATTCACCCGATGCTTTGGAGTATCTATGGGTGCAATTAGACCAAAACGTTCGTGCGCAAACTTCGAAATCCAAATTGATCGAAGGAAGCGGTGCAAATCCAGCTGAGATGGCTGGAAGTTTCGTTGGACAATATATGGGTGCTAGTTTTGATGGAGGATTTAAAATTCAAGAAGTTAAAAATTCACGCGGAACTAGTCTTTCTTACACCATTAATCAAACAATGATGCGTGTTGAGATGGCGAAGGATTTAATGCCAGGAGCGCAATTTGTGTTTTCTATTAAATGGTGGTACAATATTCCTGAGCACACGATTGATAGAGCACGAAGTGGGTTTGAAACATTTGATGATGGTAACAGAGGCTATGTAATTGCACAGTTTTTTCCTCGAATGGCTGTCTATAATGATGTTGAAGGATGGCAGAATAGTCAGTTCTTCGGAAGAGATGAATTTGCTTTACCCTTCGGAGATTATGAAGTAAACATTACAGTTCCTGCAGACCATACTATGGACGCGACAGGAAAGCTATTAAACCGTAAAGAGATCTTTTCAAAAACCATGATGAATCGATATGGACAGGCTAAGAAATCTTATGATAAGCCTGTAATTATTGTAACGCAAGCTGAAGCTGAGGAGGCTTCAAAGGGCTTTTCAACACAAAAGAAAACATGGAAGTTTAGAGCAGAAAACGTACGTGATTACGGTTTCGCTACTTCACGAAGATATATTTGGGACATGATGGCCGTTAAAATTGGCGATAAAGATGTGATGGCGGTTTCAGTATATCCACCGGAGGGAAACCCACTTTGGGAAGACTACTCAACTTTAGCAGTTGCAAGTACTTTGAAGAGTTACTCGAGAATGACGTTTAATTATCCGTACCACAAAGCTATTTCGGTTCATGCAAAAAATCAGGGGATGGAATATCCAATGATCTGCTGGAATTACGGACGTCCAGAGAAAGATGGAAGCTATAGCGAGCGCACCAAATATGGGATGATTAGCGTAATTATTCACGAAGTTGGTCATAACTATTTCCCAATGATTGTGAATAGTGATGAACGTCAGTGGACGTGGATGGATGAAGGTTTAAATACCTTTGTACAGTATGTTGCTGAGCAAGATTTTGGTGAGTGGTATCCAGATGCAATTGCACCTAACAAGGAATATCCCTCTCGTAGAGGACCCGCTAATAAGATTGTAAACTATATGGGCGGTGATCAAGATGAAATGGCACCAATCATGACCAAAGGATTAAATACATATAGCTTCGGAAATAATGCATACGGAAAACCTGCAACTGGTTTAAACATCTTGCGTGAAACGATTATGGGTCGCGATTTATTTGACTATTCATTCAGAACATATGCACAACGATGGATGTTTAAACATCCTACACCAGAAGATTTCTTCCGTACAATGGAAGATGCATCTGCAGTTGATTTGGATTGGTTCTGGAGATCTTGGTTTTACAGTACGGAGTATACAGATATTGGCGTTAAGGAAGTGAAGAAATTCTATGTAACTTCTAAAATGAATAAGGAAGTTAAAGAAATGATGGCTGCACGTGGAATGAAGGAAGAAGATCTTCCACCATTAGTTTACTTAGTGGAAGAAGGTAGCGAAGACTTCGAAGAAAGCATGCGTACATCTACTTTGAAAGATGTTTCTACGCTTCAGGAATACATTATGGATAATGTGCCTGCAGCTGAGCGCGGTAATTTAAAAGAGCCAAAGTTTTTCTATGAAATAATTTTTGAAAAGCCAGGAGGTATACCAATGCCAATCATCGCAGAGTATACATACTCTGATGGAACTACTAAACGAGTTACTTATCCTGCTCAAATTTGGAGAAAGAACGATACATCGGTTGGGAAAGTGATTGCTTCAGAAAAAGAAATTACAAAAATTATGGTGGATCCAGACGAAGAAACTGCAGATATCGATACTTCGAATAATGCATGGCCCAAGCGTAAAAAATTAGGTGAATTTAATAAATTCAAAGAAAAAGTAAAAGGAAAATAATTCTTTGTCTCTAATAGAATAATGCCCTTTCAGTTTTTTGGAAGGGCTTTATTATATCGCTAAAAACCATAAGAAAACGCTTTTTTGTCTTGTCCCATTCAAAAAAAAACATCAAAATAACACCTAATTCGCATCTCATAGGTATATTTGCATAATGGCATTTACAACACTTCCACTCTTTATTAGTGGCACAGAAATAGCTTTCATACTATTTATTGTGCTATTGGTGTTTGGTGCCGACAAGATTCCTGAGATTGCCCGTGGCTTGGGTAAGGGAATGCGTCAAATCAAAGATGCAACAAATGATATCAAATCTGAAATCACCAAAAGCGCTCAGAAACATGGTGTAGATGTGGACATTACAAAGGACATCCGTAAAGAAATAGATAAGGTAAAGGATGATGTTCACGACATTACGGGGCCAATTAAAAGGAAATTCTAGATGCTAGAAATGTTCGAGGCGTGGGACAGCAAATTATTTGTTTTTCTGAATAACCTCGGAATAGAGCAGTTTGATTCTTTATGGATTTTTATTACTCAAATTGAAAGTTGGATTCCGCTGTTTATTTACTTTACAGTGCTTATTTTTTACTTTTATGGAGGTAAAAAAGGATTTGTTGTGTTCTTCTTTGCAACACTCACCTTTACAATAGCTCTCGCCCTAAGCAGTTTTGCTAAAGAGTATTATGGAAGATTACGGCCCAATAATACGGAAGAACTTTCTGGTTTTATAAGAATTCTACAAGACCCAAACTCCTTTAGTTTTTTCTCGGGACATGCATCATCAAGTGTTGGTATTACTACCTTTTTAGTGTTAATGCTACGAAAATTTCACAAATGGATTTATCTCGTATTCCTTTGGCCTGTCTTATTTGTTCTGAGTAGAATTTATGTTGGGGTTCATTACCCAGCAGATATTCTTGCTGGCACATTGGTTGGAGTTGTAATAGCTTTTTTAATCCGTCGGATATGCATGAAGCTTTTGGTACGACTATAAAGAATGAGTACCATTTTGTTTCATTGTAAATATCACCTTTTCGAAATTTCTTTGGGTCTTGAAGAGGCCTTTGCTTTTATTTTTAATGTCTTTTTGATTGGCCGTTGTAATTTTTTACAATCATACAAAGATGTGTTTTGTGAAAGATTCTAGCGCACTCTTGAGATGGTCAAACCATCCCGAATTGGCAACAACACAGTTTCCAGTTTAGAATGCTCATTTAGTGATTTATTGTATTCTAAAATTGCTTTAGTGTCCTTGTCATTTGGAGCAAGAGCTTCAGCTACCTTGCCGTTCCACAGTACATTATCACTTAATATAACAGCGCCTTTTTTTAAGAGAGGAAGTAGTAATTCTAGGTATTTCGGATAGTTAACTTTGTCTGCATCTATAAATACTAGATCGAATGTAATATCAAGTTTCGGGATAATTTCTATGGCATTTCCAGTATGCTGTATAATTTGAGAGGCCCAAGCCGATTTGTCGAAATACTTTCGCTGTAAATCATGAAGCTCTTCATTAATATCAATCGTATGAAGTCTCCCGTCTTCTTGCATACCTTCAGCAAGGCACAATGCTGAATAGCCTGTATAGGTTCCTATTTCTAATATGTTCTTTGGTTGAATTAACTTAGAGAGTATACTCAATACCCGTCCTTGGTAATGACCACTCAGCATTCGAGGAGCCAGCACTTTTTGCCAAGTTTCTCGGTATAATTCCTGTAAAAGTTGAGGTTCGGGTTCAGAATGTGCTACAGCGTAATCATTAATCTTTTCGGGCAGGAAATCCATTAGCCTAAAATTCGTTTAATCAGCTTGTGTTTAGCTGCTTCATCATCACCGCATAACCATTGAATAACATTATCATCCCAAATGGCGTCACATTCAACTTCAGTGAGAATTTTTCGTTCCAATGCAAGATCTAAAATTTTGCCTGGATAAGAAGATTGTACTTCGCTTTCCATTTCACCTAGCGGATATGGATCATCTAGACCCATAACAATTTGCTTTGAGGTTTGATTTTTCACAACCAATTCCAATGACCCAGTATCATGCACCAAAGTGTCAAAAAAGATATTTTTGTGTCCAACGGCTTTTCGTGGGTGCGATTTTCCTTCAAATAAATCTGGACGGCCATCAAAACCTTGAATACGTCTTCCTAAATTCATTTGAGCAAGCTGACCCCCATGGGCAAAGCAGGTACGCATGTTCGGATATTTGTCTGCATAACCATTTAAGGTCAAAAAATGGTAAGCATCGGCACATTGCGCAAGCATCCAAATGAGGTGAAAACGCCAAGACGTATTTTCAAGTTTTATGAATTTTTCTCCGTCGTATGGATGAATCTCTACAGCTAAATTATATTTGCTCGCTAATTCAAAAATAGGCTCGTTTTCTTCATCAAAAATGCATCTCCAGGTTCCTATAGTATCCATATAATGGGTTGGAAGGCATAACAACTGAAGTCCTAATTCCTCTACACAGCGTTCAATTTCCCACAAAGCACCTTGAACAAATCCAGGATGTACCACGAAACCACAGGTGAATTTTGACGGATTATTATGCTGCACTTTTGCATTGAAATCATTCTGAAATCGAAGTGCTTGCTTCATTTCTTCTACGCGTAGCCCATTGCCATAAAGTTGCGAAAGATTAAGAACGACAGCATGGTCAATCTTGAAACGTTCCATCCATTCCAGCTTTTCATCCAAAAAGAAACTCGAATCCGTAACAGGTCTGCTCCAATCTTTCTGAAGCATAAATTTTCTATCCTTGTCTACCCAAAAAATTCCCTTTTCCTGCATAAACTGCGGAATCTCTTCCGGATAGGGAAGTAGGTGTGAATGTCCGTTAATACGAAGTTTTCTTTTCATATTCATTTCCCACGCGGGTGGGAGTCTTTTGGTTATTAAAATTTGCGTTTCGCTTCCTTTATTAACTCTGCGGAGGGTCGGGCTTTTGGTAGTCGCTCCTCGCTACGATGAGCCTCAATCCTTCGCGCTCCATGGCATTCGGAAACGAAGATCTTAACGCGAGACCGTTAAGTTACAAACTTTTTGTGCGTCCGCCATCTACAGGTAAATTTATTCCGTTGATATAGCTCGCTGCCTCACTCGCTAGAAAAGCAACTGCATTGGCAATTTCGCCTGGCTGGGCAAACCTACGTGCTGGCACAAGGCTTTTCATGAAGGCACTTGCTTCCTTTTCAGAACCATCAAATCGTTTGGCTGCATTGGCGATAATATCTTCTAATCTATCGGTAGCCGTAAAACCTGGAAGCACATTATTTACCGTAATTCCGTATTGGCCAAGCTCATTTGCCAATGTTTTACTCCAACTTGCAACAGCGCCACGGATGGTGTTGCTTACTCCAAGGCCATCAATGGGTTGTTTTACCGAAGTAGAAATTATATTGATTATACGACCATAATCCGCTTCTTTCATACCTGGAGCCACTGCCTGAACAAGAATTTGATTGCAAATTAAATGTTGTGAAAATGCACTTTCAAATTCAGACGTGTCTGCGGCAAAAATGGGTCCGCCTTTTGGGCCACCAGTATTGTTTAGTAAAATATGGTATATTTTTTCTGAAACAACTTTTGCCACTTTTGCTTTTACTTCTAAGGGTTTACTAAAATCAGCAACAAGATAATTATGTTTTTGTCTAGCATTTCTAGGCAATTCATCAAGGGTTTCTTTGAGTTTGGCTTCGTTTCTTGCCACAAGCGTTATAGTTGCTCCTAATTTGGCCATCAAGATTGCTGATGCTTTCCCAATACCGCCAGTGCTGCCACAAACCATAGCATTTTTATTTTTTAAGTCTAAGTCCATATTTTTTAGTTCATGCAAAGCCCCCAAGGCACTATGCTTTATTTTATTTTTGTTTCTCGTAAAGGCGCAAAGACGCCAAGTCATTATTCATATTTAATACATACATTTTTTGCTTCCGTAAAAAAGCGAAGTGCTTCGAATCCACCTTCACGGCCAACACCGCTATCTTTCACCCCGCCAAATGGTGTTCTTAAGTCTCTGTTTAGCCATGTGTTAACCCATACAATTCCGGTTTCTAGTTGCTTGCTAACCCGCATTGTACGGTTTATGTTGGTTGTCCAAACGGTAGCAGATAAGCCATATTTTACACCATTGGCCATTACTAAGGCTTGAGCTTCTGTTTTAAAGGACATAATAGTTACAACCGGACCAAAAATTTCTTCTTGATTTACGCGGCATTGATTATCAAAGACCTCGATTATGGTGGGTTGTAAATAGTAGCCGTTTTCATGGTTAGCTACTTCAACGCGGTTCCCGCCATATAATACTTTTCCACCTTCGTCTTTTGCAATCTTAATATACGATTCCACTTTTTCCATATGTGGCTTCGAAACTAGTGCGCCAAGATTGGTGTCATCATCGAAAGGACTCCCCACTTTTAATTGTGAAACTTTAGCTACAAAGTCTTTTTTGAATTTTTCGAAGATAGATTCTTCAACAAAGATTCTACTTCCGCAGAGACAAATCTGACCTTGATTCGCAAATGAAGAACGAACGGTAACAGCCAGCATCTTTTCATAGTCGCAATCAGCAAAAATAAGATTTGGGTTCTTTCCGCCTAATTCAAGAGATAATTTTTTAAACATAGGTGCCGCAGTGCGTGCAATGTGAGCGCCTGTTGTTGTGCCTCCAGTGAATGAGATTGCTTTGATATTAGGGTGTTCAACAATGGCCTGCCCAGCGCCGGGTCCATTTCCGTGAACAATATTTAGTACACCAGGAGGTAATCCAGCTTCGGTACATATTTCGCCTAATAAGAAGGCAGTCATGGGCGTTACTTCACTAGGTTTAGCCACTACGCAATTACCAGCGGCTATCGCCGGAGCAATTTTCCAACTAAACAAATAGAGTGGAAGGTTCCATGGTGAGATGCATCCAACAACACCTATAGGTTGTCGTAATGTAAAATTCATTGTGTTTAGTCCTACACTCTCATGTGCATTACTAGAAAACTGAGTAATCGCATTTCCGAAGAACCTGAAATTACTTGAGGCTCTTGGAATGTCTACAGATCTCGCTAAACTCAAAGGTTTTCCATTATCCTTTGCTTCAGCCGATGCAAGTTTTTCTAAATTTTCATCAATTAGCGTAGCAACTTTAAGCATAATGCGGCTACGCTCATCGATGGTTGTATTTGACCATGTCGGAAAAGCTTGCTGCGCGGCTTCATATGCACTTCCAATATCGGCACTATTGCTGTTTGCAATTTGTGCATACACCTCACCAGTACTCGGATTTACATTATCAATCCATGCATTGCTTTGTGGTTGCACATACGCACCGTTTATGTAATTGAGAATTTTTTCCATCTTAGCGGGGCTTATATGCCATGGCTTTTATTTCAACCACTAAATTTGGATGAGGCAGCTGATGGACTGCGACGGTTGTTCTTGCGGGCCCTGTTTCTTTGTTGAAGAATTCGCCATATACTTCGTTATAACCAGCGAAATCATTCATATTAACCAAAAAGCTAGTTACGTCAACAACATCCTCCATTGTGGCGCCTTCTGTGGCTAAATAATCTTTAATATTATCAAGTACAGTACGTGTTTGCTCACGAACGTCTAGGTGCATGGTGCCCATTTCGTCAACTTGATGCACGCCCGCGAAAGAATTGTCTGCAAGTCTTGAACTTGTTCCACTAACAAAGATAAAGTCGCCAGCGCGTTTTACATGAGGGTATGCGCCTCTAGGAGTTGCTTTTCCGTCTACCAATCTACTTTTATTGCTCATAAAATCGTCATTTATAAATTACCTACTACAGCATCATCATGTAGTATATCTTCTGTTTCTTTTTGTACCATATCAAGTTTTTCTCTTAAACTCAAATCGTCTGAAAGGTTTCCATCATCAAGCAAATTTAAGATTGCTTTATCCTGTGCTCGTCCTCGTTTCATAGCCTCGTTATATGAGATGTTCTCATTAAATGTTACAAGGGAATATTTAGAATAATATTCTTCTGAAAATTTGGACTCAAAGGCTGTTTCCAATTTCCGTTTTTGCTGGAATAGTGGACTTGCCGTATGTTCTTTCATCTCGTGGAAATTGTCAACAGCTAAATCTGCAATAGCGTCTGTATCCAGCTTTCTTGCTTTTTCATATTCAGAAAAAACAGCTGACCAATCACCTTCGTATTTATCCAAAATTTCGTCAAAAACAACGACGTCTTCAAATGAGGAATTCATTCCTTGGCCGTAAAAAGGCACAATGGCATGCGCGGCATCACCCATTAGCAAAGTTTTACTGTAGCAATTCCACGGAGAACATTTAATAGTGCCTAATGGTCCCGTAGGGTTTTCAAAAAACTCTTCCGCGAGTGTCGGCATTAGGTCTAAAGCATCTGGGTATTCGTTCTGGAAGTATTCCAGCACCTTTTCTTTGGTTGTTAGGTTGTTAAAACAGTATTTACTGTTGTCATAAGGTGCGAATAAGGTAACTGTAAAACTGCCATCTAAATTCGGTAACGCAATAAGCATGTCTTCACCACGAGGCCAAATATGAAGGGCGCTTTTGTCTGTTCGATATCCACCATCTGTTGTCGCTGGAATTTCTAATTCTTTATAGCCATGTGTTAACCATTGCTGAGAAAAACTAAACAAGAATTTTCTATGTTGAAACATACTTCTTCGAACCATCGAACCCGCACCATCAGTTCCAATAATTATATCTCCTTGAAGCGTTATATCTTTCTTTGTTTCATAATCTTTAAAGGTGGCCGATGCATTTTCTAAGTCTACAGCTTCGCACCCTTGGTTAAATAATATTTCAACATTTGACATGGCTTCTGCAGCGTCTAAAAGGAGTGTGTTTAGGCCTGGGCGCGAAATAGAATTGATGTATTGGTTATCGCGGCCACTGTACTTGCTAAGAAAAGTATTACTTTCTTTATCGTGTAACATTCTGCCATACATCGGGATGCATAGTTTTTCAGCATCTTTGTCAACTCCGGCTAGTCGCAAACCACGAAGACCTCTATCACTTAATGCTAAATTGATGGAACGTCCAGCGTCCTGAGTGATTTTTCTTAAATCAGGCCGTTTTTCTACAAGAGTTATTTTGAATCCTCTTTGTGCCAAGCGCAATGCTAGCAAACTTCCGCAGAGTCCAGCTCCTATAATTAGTATGTGATCTTTAGTAGTCATAATGATAATGCAGTTTTTAGTCTTTTTGTAAATTCAAATACGTCTTCAAAGCTATTGTATAATGCTGCAGGTGCAATACGGATTACATCTGGTTCTCTCCAGTCACTTATTACACCGGCCTCTGTTAATCTTGTATGTACTGCCTTATTTGCACTTTTTACTTGAATAGATAATTGACTCCCTCTTTCATCTGGATTTCTTGGGGTGATGATGTTAATGTTTTCGTCATTCATCTCATCTATCAAGTATTCTAAATAACCAGTTAATTTTACTGCCTTCGCTCTTAGATTATCGAAGCCAGCTTCCATAAAGACATCGAGGGAGGCGCGTATAGCTGCCATCGATAAAATGGGAGGGTTACTTAATTGCCATCCTTCAGCCCCTGGTAATGGATCAAAGTCGTGACGCATATTGAATCGTGTGCTTTTGTTATGTCCCCACCAGCCCGCGAATCGCTTCAGATTGGGATTATTTGTGTGTCTTTCGTGTACAAAACAACCTCCCAAACTCCCGGGGCCACTATTGAGGTACTTATAACTACACCAAACAGCAAAGTCTGGTCCTGTTTCATGCAAATTTGGTTTAATGTTTCCAGCACCATGTGCAAGATCAAAGCCCACCATGGAACCATGTTTATGGCCTAAGAGGGTTATTTTTTTTAGCGGAAAATGTTGTCCGCTGTAGTAGTTGGTGCTTCCTATCATAAGTAAGGCAATACTATCACCTTCAACTTCCATGATTGCTTCTAAATCCTCAAATCTGCATAGTTCTTCACCTTCCCTAGGTTTCCATAGGATGAGTCCTTCTTTTGGGTCAAATCCATGAAAGTGTAGCTGACTTTCCATTGCGTATTTATCACTTGGGAAGGCATCACTTTCAATCACTATCTTGAATCGTTTCTTTGTAGGTTGGTAAAAAGACACCATCATCAAATGTAAGTTGGTAGTTAAGGTATTCATCATAACAACCTCGCTCGTTTTTGCGCCAACTAAGGAGGCCATGCTTTCGGATAAGAATTCATGATATGGTAGCCATGGGTGTTCCGCTTCGGTATGTCCTTCAACGCCTAATTCTGCCCAATCTTTTAGTTCTTTAGAGATATAACTTGCCGTATTTTTGGGTTGCAATCCTAGAGAATTTCCGCAGAGATAGACAAGTGGATTTCCTTGGGTGTCCTTCGGGAGTAAAAACTGCTCTCTAAAATGTGATAGCGGATCATCTTCATCACATTTTTGGGCATAATCAAGATTGTTTTGGAACATATAATTTGTGTCGTTTTTGAGGTCTAAACAAAAATAAGAATTATAATTTGAAGTTTTGGTAATTCAGCATTTGTTCCTTTAGATAACTTCATAGTATCTTTGATAAAAATAGAAAGTGGTAAAACAATTATTTTTAACGATTTTTTTATTTGTATGTTTCTCAGCCTCATCCCAGTCTGTAGCTAGAATGTGGAATGACGAGATTTTGAATGGAATTCGAAATGATTTTGCCAGACCAACAGTGCATGCTAGAAATCTTTTTCACTCTTCAATGCTTATGTATGATGCATGGGCTGTGCTAGATTCTAATGCGGACACATTTTTTCTCGGAAAGACGCTTGGTGATTATAGCTGTGACTTCAATGGTTTTATTACTGAAGTTGATCCTTCCGAAGCACAAGAAAAGGCTATGAGCTATGCTGTATACCGATTGATGCAACATCGATTTGAAAATTCTCCTGGTAGCCAAGAAATCCTTACTTCAATAGACGAGTTAATGGATGACTTAGGGTATAATAAATCAAATATAACAACAAACTATGGCAGTGGGGATCCTGCAGCTTTAGGAAATTTTCTGGCCGAGCAAATGATTGCCTTCGGATTACAGGATGGTTCCAATGAGGCCGGAGGTTATGAAAATCTGTATTACGAACCGCTGAATGAGCCTTTAAATATGGATATTACAGGTAATCCTGAAATGACCTACCCCAATAATTGGCAACCACTTAAAGTAGATAATTATGTTGATCAAAGTGGAAACACCATTCCGGGCGGACAGCCTCCTTTTTTAAGCCCAGAGTGGGGTCAGGTTGTTCCGTTTTCACTTTCTGAGGAAAATCTTGAAGTTTTTAGTAGACAAGGTTTTGATTATAAGGTGTATCACAACCCAGGGCCACCGTCATATTTGCAGGAAGGTCTAGGTCTCGATGATCCATATAAATGGGGCTTTTCTTTAGTGCTTTCTTGGAGTGCACATTTGGATGCTGCGGACGGATTTCGGGTCGATATTTCTCCAAAGAGTATTGGAAATACTCAAATTACAAGCTTCCCAAAAACCTTTGAAGCCTATAAGGCATTTTATAATTTTGAAAATGGCGGTGATCCCGGTGAAGGACGATCTGTAAACCCTATAACAGGAGAACCGTATGAGCCGCAGATGGTACTTCGAGGAGATTACACGCGAGTGTTAGCTGAATTCTGGGCTGATGGACCTGAAAGTGAAACGCCTCCTGGGCATTGGTTTACGATACTAAATTACGTAAGTGACCAGCCTAGTTTAAAGAAGAAATTTCGAGGAAAAGGAAAAGTGCTTTTAGATTTGGAATGGGACGTAAAGGCCTATTTTATCTTAGGTGGGGCCATGCATGATGTGGCGGTTACGGCATGGGGTCTAAAAGGGTATTATGATTATGTGCGGCCTGTAAGTGCCATTCGTTTTATGGGAGATAGGGGTCAGTCTTCAGATGCAAATGCTGACCAATATCATGTCTATGGGTTACCTCTAATTCCTGGCCGTGTTGAGGTAGTGGATGAAGATGATCCGCTTGCTGGTGCTTTTCTTGAGAATTTAGGAAAGATGAAGGTTTACTGCTGGCGCGGACCAGATTATATTGTTGACCCGAATGAAGATATTTCGGGGGTAGGTTGGATATTGGTTGAAGAGTGGTTTCCTTATCAGCGTCCTTCTTTTGTAACACCTCCTTTTGCTGGTTATGTTTCTGGGCATTCAGCCTTTTCAAGAGCTGCTGCCGAAGTACTAACTATGCTCACGGGAGACGAATACTTTCCTGGGGGAATGGGTGTTTTTGATATTCCAGCCGATACTTTTTTACAATTTGAAAAAGGCCCTTTAGAGCCCTTTCAATTACAATGGGCCACGTATAGAGATGCTAGTGATCAAACAAGTCTATCCAGAATTTGGGGTGGCATTCATCCATCTATTGATGACATTCCAGGTAGAATTATAGGTGAACGCATTGGTAAAGATGCATTCGCGTTTGCGGAAAGCTATTTTTATCAAGGGTACGCTGATATAGGGGTGCTGTATCCAAATCCAGCTACAGAAACACTGAATATTTTATACGAAACGGACACATCTTTAGCTGTTGCGATCTATGACATTACTGGTAGAGAAATATATCGCGAGCCAGCTATTTTTGATTTAAGTAATCAAGTTTCAGTACCAGTTTCAGGTTTATTTCAAGGAATGTATTTTGTTGCCTTACATAAAGGAGAAAATATTGTTTGGACTCAAAAATGGATAAAACAGTAGTGTTATTTCACTAAAACATTGGTAAAATACAGTTTGAAATTCCCTGTTGAGTCTTTGTGCATAGTTGAAATCTGTATTCCCTTGTGAGTTTGATATTCTTCCCAAGTATTCAACATGGATGGCAGGCTATCATTCCCTTTTCTGAATGCCCATTCCCGAGGCGTAAAATCTTTTCCGTAGTAAAAATCATAGGCGTCTCCAGGCGTGTAGTTGCTTCATTTCCGTAGGTTAGTGTGAGTTCGTTCAGGGTGTCTTTTGAAATGGGGGCAATGATGTTTTCGCGTTCCGTAGTGGTGGTTTCTTCATCCCAAAGAAGATCAAACGGAGCGAGTAACCAATATTTGTCATTTGTAAATGATGCGTCGTATTTCATCTGGATACGATCTAAGTTACTGCGTTCAAAAGTTACAGTATCTTCTGCAGTGAGCATAATGACCATATCGCTTTGTGGTTTTCACACCCATGAGCGCTCAAAATGAGATGCACCTCTATCTACGTTGAATGTGCAATTTATTTCTGAAACATCCCTCCATTGTTCGAAGGCATTTTTATAGGCAATTATTTTGCATTAGATACTACTGGATTAGCGTCGTGATCTGGAATGAGTTCGCCGGTTTTTGTTGGTTCTAAAGTATCAGTTTTTTGCTGGTTGTCATTACAAGCAAAAACGATGACACAAAGTAATAGCGGTAAGATTAGTCTTTTTGTTAAACAAAGGTTTTAGTAAAAATAAGAAAACTATTGTTGCGCAAATATTTTTTGTAAATTTAAGCAATGGGAGAAATAAGAGAATCCGCCCATTGTGGAAAGCTCCTTCACAAATAACAAAAATTGAGGTGATGCTCAATGGGTTCTTGTTATCGTTTGAAGAACTGCAAGTGAAGCGTGATAATAGGTAGAAGAAGCCAAATCGAAATACATAGCCTTTTGTTGTTGTGGTGAGCGTAATTATCAGACGTTTTGTAATGGCATGCATAATAAATAGTGATGGATTTAAAGAAAGCATTCGATACCAACAAAGAAGCTTGGAATCAAAAGGTTCCTGTACACGCTGATAGCGAGTTCTATGCATTAGAAGCATTCAAGGCGGGGACTTCTTCATTAAATTCATTTGAATTAGACGCGCTAGGTGATGTCGAGGGGAAGTCTTTACTGCACCTTCAGTGCCATTTTGGGCAAGACACCTTGAGCTGGCAACGATT
The DNA here is from genome assembly GCA_047615425.1 of Candidatus Latescibacterota bacterium. Lineage (GTDB taxonomy): Bacteria > Bacteroidota > Bacteroidia > Flavobacteriales > Flavobacteriaceae > Patiriisocius. The sequence continues at coordinate 9,528 of JBLHGH010000007.1, read as the reverse complement.
GGGCGCTAAATGTACCGGTGTGGATATTTCGGAAGCGGGCATTGAGCTTGCGCAACAACTGAACAATGAACTTGGCTTAGCGGCTAAATTTGTATGCTGCAATGTGTTGGATACTTCGGCGCATGTAAGGGAGACATTTGACATTGTTTTTACAAGTTATGGCACCATTGGATGGTTGCCTGATTTGGGGCCTTGGGCAAAGATGATTGCTGAGCGAATTAAGCCCGGAGGAAGCTTTTATATTATTGATTTTCACCCCATAGCGTGGATGTATGATTATACGGCTTCACCTCCAGTTATGAAATATGGCTACCAGCAAAAAGCGGTTATTTATGATGAATATGAAGGCACCTATGCCAATTCAGATTCGAAAATTTTAAGCAAAGAATACGGGTGGAATCACAGTCTTGGCGAAGTCGTTTCTTCATTAGCCAATGCAGGGTTGAGAATTGTTTCGTTGAGAGAGTTCGATGAATCTCCCTATGATATATTTCCAGGTTTGGTCAAAAATAAAGGGGGATGTTATGCGTTTCCCAACGGACTTTATCCGCTGCTATTTGAAGTAAAAGCTGTTAAGTCCTAAGATGGACGACTTAATGATTAGTTGTTTTTTTTAATAATTCAGGAAACTTTTTTTGAAACTTCAAAAGGCGTGGTACCGATACATTCTGAACATATGGGTTATCGGGGTTGTTCCGTTCGTAGTTTTGATGATATGCTTCGCCTAGCCAAAACTTCTGAAATGGCATCACTTGTGCGGCTACTTTGTCGCCATCAAGCTTCTTGTTTAGCATCGCTATTTTGGCGTCAATAATTCCTTTTTGTTCTTCGTTTTGATAAAAAAGTATAGCTCGGTAAGAGGCGCCGCGATCCGGTCCTTGTCCGTTTATTTGCGTAATATTTTGAGACCCAAAATACACATCTAATAACGTGCTAAAAGTAACCACCTCTGGATCGTAGAAAATTTCAACAGCCTCAGCATGATCTCCATGTGACCGGTAGGATGGGTTTTGTGTAGTTCCTCCACTATAGCCAGAAATTGATTCTTCAACACCTTTTACGCTTTCGTACACAGCTTCTACACACCAGAAGCATCCACTTGCAAAATAGGCTCTCGCAAAACCGTCTTCCATTTTAACCTCAACGGGCATTATGTTCTCTTCTGCTTTTAAAGTGACTTCCTTATTCTTCTCAGTTGTTGACTGGCATGAGGCCTGAATCGCAAATAAGCCTGTGATAGCAACGAGTGCAAAATACTTTTTCATAACAATATATTTTTGATGAAAGTCCAACTTCAGAAGAAAAACTTTCAGGCAAAGTAATAAAAAAAGCCCCCACGTTACGTGAAGGCTTTGTTATAGTTTTAAGAAGGTTGTTATTTCAATTTTTTGAAAATACCTTCCATTTTTACTTTTTCTTCCTCGGCTAATACTGGGTCAACTAGAATACGACCACTGTGTTCATCCGTGATAATTTTCTTACGCGAAGCAATTTCCATTTGAACCTGTGGTGGGATGGTAAAGAACGATCCTCCCGAAGCACCGCGCTCAATTGCAACAACTGCTAAACCATTCTTTACATTGGTTCTAATGCGCTTGTATGCCTGAATTAAACGGTCTTCAATCTTCTTTTCGAATTTATCAGATTCTTTAATTAAAGAGATCTCTTCTTTTTCTGTTTCTGAAAGAATTTCGTCTAGCTCACCTTGCTTGTGCTTTAAGTGATCTGCACGTGCGCCAAAACGTCCTTTTGTTTCCTCAACAACGACATTCTTTTGCTCGATCTGCGCTCCGAATTCTTTGATATGTTTTTCGGCAAGTTGAATTTCTAACTCTTGAAATTCAATTTCTTTACTTAGTGAGTTATATTCACGGTTGTTACGCACATTGTCCTGTTGCGTTCCGTATTTCTTAATTAAAGATTTTGCTTCTTCGATTAAGTTTTTCTTTCCTTTAATGTCATCCTCAATTACTCCCAAGTCAGATTGCAATTTTTCAAGGCGCGTATTCATTCCGGCAACTTCATCTTCTAGGTCTTTAACCTCTAATGGAAGTTCACCGCGTACATTTCTAATTTCGTCGATTCTAGAATCGATTAATTGTAAATCGTACAGAGCTCTTAACTTCTCTTCTACACTAATTTCTGTTTTTGTGGCCATACGTTAAAAGTAGCTAATAGGATTTGTGTTTGTTAGTGATAAAACGACTGCAAAATTACTGATTTTTTTCGTAATGAAAGAAACTAAAAGGTCTTTTGTGTACTGTTCGCTTTCATAATGTCCAATATCTGTAAGCAAGATGCTTTTTTCAGCTTTAAAAAAGTCGTGATATTTAAAATCTGACGATATAAATGCGTCTGCACCGGCTGCCTTTGCTGCATCAATCGCGAAACTACCACTTCCGCCTAAAACGGCAACCTTTTTTATTTTCTTCTGAAGTAATGCAGAATGTCTCACGCAGCCTGTTTGCATGGTGGTTTTAACGAACGCTAGGAATTCTGCTTCAGAAAGTTCTTCAGCTAATTCCCCAATCATACCCATTCCAATATGTTGGTTGGTGTTTTCTAAGGTTGTTATTTCATAAGCTACTTCTTCATACGAATGATTTTCATAGAGCGCCTTTACTATTCTTGATTGTAAATGTTTCTGGAATGTGACACTCAATTGTACTTCTGCTTCTAAATGCGTTTCTCCTTTGTTGCCTATGGAAGGATTTGAAAATTCATTGCCTTGGAAAGTTCCTTCTCCTGTATGGTTAAAACTACAATTGCTATAATTGCCAATGTCACCAGCGCCTGCAGAAAATAATGCTTCACGAAGGTTGTTAGCCTCTGTTTTAGGTACAAAAGTGATTAGCTTTTTGATGGTGCCCTTTTGTGGAATAAGTATAGATCGCTTGTTGAGACGAAGCTTTTCACAAATCATTGCATTAACCCCGTTCCAAGCATTGTCCAAGGCCGTGTGAATTGCAAAAATATTGATGTCGTTTTTAATGGCTTTTTGAACTGTGCGTTCAACATAGCTTTGTCCTGATAACTTCTTAAGCCCTGAGAAAATAATAGGGTGGAAGCTCACGATTAAATTGCAATTGGCAGCTATCGCTTCATCTACAACAGCTTCAAGCGTGTCTAGTGTTACTAAAACATTAGTTACCTCTGCTTGCCTGTCACCAACGAGAAGCCCTGTATTATCAAAATCTTCAGCATATTGTTGTGGTGCTAGCTCTTCTAGGATGTTGATTACTTCAAATACCTTCATGGAATTTAATTTCTTGTAAATATAGTAGATTAAGTTTGAAGCTAGAAGTTCGGAGACCGTAGTTAAGGGGTTGGAATTAGTGAATTCGATTTTGTACTTTTGCTATATGAAGTTATTACGCTTACTACTCTTCCCTTTCTCCTTGATTTATGGATTCATTATGGTCTTGCGAAATTACTTTTATGACAAAGGTTGGTTTCGCAGTAAAAGGTACAATGTTCCAGTTATTTGTGTTGGTAATCTTTCGGTAGGAGGAACGGGCAAATCGCCAATGATTGAATTTATTATTGAAACGCTTCAGGCGGATTATAAAGTAGCTGCTTTGAGTAGAGGCTATAAGAGAAAAACGCGTGGTTATTTAGAAGCAAGCATAGGAAGTACTGCTAAAGAAGTGGGGGATGAGCCACTTCAGTTTAAGCAAAATTATCCTAATGTTACCGTTGCTGTTTGCGAGGATCGTCAAACTGGGATCGAAAAATTACAGCAAAAAGCAGAAGTTATTTTACTCGATGATGCTTTTCAGCACCGAAAAGTAGAAGCCTCAACAAATATTTTGCTCACTACGTTTGATAATCTGTTTATTGATGATTTCATGCTTCCAACCGGGAATTTAAGAGAGCCTAAAGGAGGATTTGCACGCGCAGATATTATTATAGTTACAAAGTGCCCAGACCACGTACCCTATGCCAGTTTGCAAAATGTGGAGTTTAGGCTGCCTATTTTGAGTCATCAAAAGTTGTATTTTTCTAAGATTGGATATGATAGTCAAATTCATGGAATCACTGAGTCACTTCCACTCCACTACTTGGAGGGTAAATTGTTTACCTTGGTTACCGGTATTGCAAATCCAAAGCCTTTGACGGATTACTTAAAAAGTAAAGGGTTTAGTTTTGAACATAAAAAATTTGGAGATCATCATCATTTTTCTACTTCAGAAATTGAAAAACTAAAGCAGAAGGAAATCATTCTAACAACACAAAAAGACTTCATGCGTTTACAAGAGCCTCTTGGGAAGTTTGCCTTATATTATATTGGGATAAAGACTGAAATTTTAAAGGAACAGGAACCTTTCTTAAAAGAGACCATTCGGAAAATGGTAAAATTCCAGCTAAGAAGTTAAGATGTTACTGGAGATTTTCTTCCCTCAATTGTACTATAAATCTTTTCAAAAAATTCGTCTGTTTTAAATGGTTTCGGAATAATCTCGTTAAAGCCAGCGCGATAGAAATCATCTAGGTTTTCATCAATTGTCACCGCTGTTAATGCAATAATAGGGAGTTCGGCATTAAATTCCCGAATCTTCTGCGTGGCTTCAATACCGCTTATTCCTGGCATGTGAATGTCCATTAGAATAACGTCAAAGTTGTTAGCTTTTACCATTTTTATTGCGTCCATACCATTATCTGCAACCATGCATTTCATCTTGTTTTTTTCCAAGATTTTTTTGGTGATCATTTGGTTAATTTTGTTGTCTTCAACAACAAGAATCGATTTGTTTTCTAGCGTTGCGTAATCGACGTCGGACATCCTATTATTCGGGCTTAAGTCTTCTTTTGAATCTTTAGGCACATCGAAATTAATATCAAACGAAAATTTAGAGCCTTGTCCTAACTGACTCTCAAGTTGAATCTTACTATTCATAATCTCAAGTAAGTTCTTTACTATAGAGAGTCCTAATCCGGTTCCGCCAAATTTCCTATTAATTTGAAGTGATCCCTGTGAGAAAGTTTCGAATATGCTTTTTTGCTTTTCCTTAGAAATTCCTACCCCATTGTCTTCAATTTCGAAGTGGAGCATTGTTTTGTTGTCTGTTTTGCTCAGCAGTTGTACACGCACAGTTACCGCACCGTTTTGCGTAAACTTAATCGAATTGCCAATTATGTTTATTAAGATTTGAGACAGCTTCAGTGGGTCACTAATTAATTTACTTGGGATAGTATCATCGAATTCAAACAAGAGATTATTCTTCCGGTCGTCCGCAGATTTTTTAAGCGCAATCAGGACATCATTAATACGCTTTTTAAGGTTGAAAGTTGTTTTTTCAACTTCCACTTTATTGGCCTCAATCTTGTTGAGATCCAGGATATTATTGATAAGAGATAACAGGTAATCTCCAGAGAACTTCAGTGAATTTAGAAGTTCTTTTTGATTGGGTTTTGGATTTTCTTCGAGGAGCAAATGCGTCAATCCTGTAACAGCGTATAGCGGCGTTCTTAGCTCGTGTGTTATAGTTGATAAGAACTGTGCTTTGGCTAGTGAGGCTTTCTCGGCTTTTTCTTTTGCCAATTGCAATTCGTTGTTCTTATCCTGCAGCAATTCATTCGCTTTCGCACGTAAATTGTTGTTTTTATAGAGTGAGAGCGTTAATAAAGAAAGAATGACAATCAACGCGATACTCAAGCCAGTTGTCATTTTTGTGAAGTCGATGGACTTCTGTTGCTTATCTAGCTTACTCTGTTGCGCGGTGATAATATTGTTTTGTTCTTGGATAGATTCAAATTCCATTCCAGTGGAAACAGCATCCATATTAATAGTGTGAATTGAATCTTTCTGTGTGTGATATTTCTCAAAAGAGAGGCTAGCTTCAACTGGTTTGTTTGCCAATAATGCGAGCTGTCCTTCAATTCTATGCGTTTCAATTTTTAGACGCGTGTATCCATTGGCTTCTGAAATAGCAATGGCTTTATTAATCGTTTCGCGACTTGATTTCGCATTAGGCTCATCAAGCATTAAAAGCGTTTTTGCCTTATTTAAATACGCCTGTGCTTCATTATATTTTTTGTCATTTGCTACAAAAATTGGGATGGCTGCGTCTAAGTAATTCAATGCTATAGTCGCATTCCCTTTTTCAGATTCTAAAAGCCCTAAGCCCAAAAGAACATTAGCGCGCTCAGGTTCTAAGTTGTTTTTTGTAAAAATCAGGTCTGCCTCTTTCAAATAACGCTCTGAATCGCTATAGGACTTAGTGCGCGTTAGGATGAGGCCATAAAGCGTCTTTGCTTCAGCTAAGGTCAATTCATCATTGAGTTCTTCCAATAGCCTTATCGTATTAGCCGCTTCCGTTGCGGATTTTTTGTAATTCTGAAGAAAATAGTGAAGGTTGGAAGCACTTAAATGAACATCTGCCTGTAGCCTTGTGTCTTTGGTAAGCGACGCTATTTTCCCCGCATTAGTTAAATTAGCAATAGCCTGGCTATAGTGTTGTTTTGAAATTTCAGAAGCCGCTTTTTCTTGATAGGTTCTAACCATAGTAATACTGTCGTTCCTATTAGCTTGCGAATACGTATTCGGACTGCTAAATAACGAGGCGACTAGCAATACTAAAAAAAAGTATTTTTTTAGGTTAAGTTCTATCAACTTATGTAGTTAAGCGACAAATATAGTTATTTGTCCGATATTTTCAGGATTAAATCAACAATTCTTGATGAATATCCTATTTCATTATCATACCATCCTATGATTTTTACCATTTTACCGATGACGGAGGTCATTCCTGCGTCAAATATGCAAGAATGCTTATTTCCGTTGATATCTATTGATACAATTGGGTCTTCGGTATATTGAATAATATTTTTGAAATGTGTTTTGGAGGCTTGTTGGAAAGCTTGATTTACCGCTTCAATTGAAACTTCTTTTTTGACGTTTAACGTGATATCGGTAAGTGAGCCGTTGGCCACAGGAACTCGAATCCCACAACCACCAATTGCATTAGCTAAATCCGGAAATATTTTAGTCAAAGCCTTTGCAGCTCCTGTGGTTGTTGGGACTATAGATTGTCCAGCAGCACGAGCTCTTCGTAAATCACGATGCGGTTGGTCATGTAAGCTTTGATCTGTTGTGTACGAATGGATAGTAGTAATGTATGCTTGTTCAATACCACATAGGTCATTGATTATCTGCAGCATAGGTGCTGCATTGTTTGTTGTACAGGATGCATTTGATATGATGGTATCTTCCGCTGTCAAAATGGAATCATTTACACCTAAAACAACTGTTTTGATGTCATCATCAATCGGAGGAGCAGACAAAATGACTTTTTTTACATCATTTTTTAGGTGTTTTTCTAAAGTAGATCGTGTTTTGAACTTTCCTGTAGATTCAATAACGATATCAACTCCTTTCCAATGGATATCTTCGATGTTCTTTTCAGTAGAATACCTAGAGATACTATTGCCAACTTGGATTTCATCTTCAGTAAGGATAACATCTTGGTCTAAAACCCCATGAATACTATCATACTTAAGTAAATGCGCTGCAGTTTTAATGTCCATTAGGTCATTTATGGCAACAACCGAAATGTCTGGATGATTGCGGAGTAATCTGAAGAGATTTCTTCCAATTCTCCCAAAACCATTTATACCAACACGAATTGTATCTGCCATAACAAATTTGGCTTAGGTAAGGTGTTTTTGTGCTTTGTAAGACGAGCGAACTAAAGGACCACTTTCTACATGACGGAATCCCATTTCTAAGCCTATTTCTTCGTAACGCTTAAATTGCTCTGGGGTAATAAACTCTTTGACGGGCAGATGTCTTTTAGATGGCTGTAAGTATTGGCCAATGGTAACAATGTCTAGACTCACATTTCTTAGATCTTGCATGGTCTGGAGCACTTCAGCCTCTGTTTCACCTAGGCCTAGCATAATGCCACTTTTAGTTCTTGTAATTCCTTCAGCTTTTAAATAACGCAAAACCTCTAGGCTACGTTCGTATTTCGCTTGAATTCTAACCTCTCTTGTTAATCGTTTTACTGTTTCCATATTATGTGAAACCACCTCTGGTTTTACTTCAATAATTCGGTCTATGTTTCGAGTTACTCCTTGAAAATCTGGAATTAGTGTTTCCAAGGTTGTTTCCGGGTTCATTCTCCGAATGGCCTTAACGGTTTCAGCCCAAATAATGGAGCCCATATCTTTTAGGTCGTCCCGGTCTACCGATGTAACAACAGCATGCTTAATTTCCATTAATTTAATAGAACGCGCCACTTTTTCTGGTTCATCCCAGTCTACCGTCTCTGGCCTTCCTGTTTTTACACCACAAAAACCACAAGAACGTGTGCAAACATTGCCGAGAATCATAAATGTTGCGGTCCCTTCTGTCCAGCATTCACCCATGTTTGGGCAGCTACCAGATGTACAGATAGTGTGTAAATTGTATTTGTCAACCAGCCCTCTTAGATCGGTATACTTTTTACCCATAGGAAGTTTAACTCTGAGCCATTTTGGCTTCGGACTGTACTTTGATTTAGCTTGTGTTTCTGTGCTCATAGGGTATTAAACGTTGCGCAATGCACATTACGTGTCTAAAGACAAAGGTACAAATTATAAATGTCTGAGAACACCATTCTTAGTTCGAAAAACAATCATTCAATCAACATAATCTATTGATCTATAGAAAAAGTGTAGAAATATACCAAGGGCTAAATCCTTTCATGAACGATGAGGTTTGTGCCGCTTGTGGCACATGTTTTCGATTCTGTAGTTTGAAGTTGCTAATAGCGTAAAGTGGTACGGTAATAAAGGATAGTATGGTAGCGGATGTTGCTATTAAATAAGCACTTTAGTTAAAGTGAGTCTTTTTCTGTGATAAGTTCAAGTAATAATTTACGTGCACGTAAAAGTCTCACCCTTACATTGGTAAGCGGTTCTCCTAAGGCTTCGGAGATTTCATTATAACTCATTTCCTGAAAATACCTCAAATTGATAACGTCTTGATAATGTGGTTTCAGGTGTTTTATATACCGTAAGAGTTCGGCTAAGTTTTGCTCTGTGATGAGCTTATCTTCTGGTGACGGAGAATGATCTGCAATTTTCAGAAGTTGCTCTTTACTTGCATCTGTTGTTTGGGCATGTATCGAAGCATTTTTCTTTCTGGTTTTGTCAATTTGAATATTCTTTGAAATGGTGATTAGCCAAGTTCCAAAGGCGTATTTCTCATCAAAGGTATTTATCTTGTCAAATGCTTTTGAGAATGCCTCTATCGTAATATCTTCAGCATCGTGTTCATTTTTCACACGCTTCATTTGGAAGCCATAGACCCGATTCCAGAAGGTGTCAACCAAATAATTAAAAGCGCTTTGCTTTCCCAGCTTAGCATCTTGGATTACTTGCAGTAGTATGTCTTTGTCTAATTCCAATGCTTAGGTTTTGAATGGCTATTTGAAATAAAGATACTCAATTGGATTAAAAGTAAAAACAAATCTAAAATGGGTATGAAAAGAAGCAGGCCTTTTTCCTTCAATTTTCTAATGCTAATTCCAATCACAATATATT
>JBLHGH010000006.1:0-24668 GCA_047615425.1 Candidatus Latescibacterota bacterium | reverse complement strand
GAGGCTTCTTATATCAAATATTCTCCCGTCCATCATATCGCTTGGTGCCACAAAATTGGCGCCTGCTTTCGCATGTGAAAGTGACATTTGGGCTAAAACCGAATTAGTTGCGTCGTTAGCGATGGTGCCTCCTGAAACAATGCCGTCATGACCGTAAATTGAATATGGATCCAAGGCAACATCTGTCATTACCAACATTTCTGGAACTGCATCCTTCACTGTTTTGATGGCACGTTGCATCAAGCCGTCAGGGTTTAGGGCTTCAGTTCCTTTGTTGTCTTTTAAAAGATCTGGCACTTTTACGAAAAGCAGTACAGACTTTAAGCCGAGCGACCATAACTCCTTTACTTCCGAAGAAAGCATATCCAGACTATAGCGATAGTAATTAGGCATCGACCCAATTTCTTCCTTAACCCCTTTACCTTCTACTACAAATAGCGGCACTAGAAAATCGTTGGGTGATATAATTGTTTCGCGTACGAGGCTTCGTATCGCTTCTGAAGTTCGTAACCGCCTATTTCTTCGTAGTATCATAGTTGTAAGTTTAAAGCATTAGTGGCATTTTTTATGCCCATTCCTTAGGGTTTTTCAGCACTTCAAGAAGGCGCTCCTCTTCGCTTCCCGCTTCTATTTGGTGATTATACACCCATTGTACGGTGGGAGGCAGACTCATTAAAATACTCTCAATTCTTCCGTTTGTTTTAAGTCCGAAAAGCGTCCCTTTATCATGAACTAAATTGAATTCAACATAGCGTCCACGACGTATATCTTGCCAAGTTTTTTGTGCTTCGGTATAGGTTTCGGTTTTATGTTTTTCCACGATAGGCACGTAGGCATCGAGGAAGCTATCTCCAACCTGAGTCACAAAATCATACCATTTCTCCATAGACATTTCCTCGGTCTCTTTTAAGTAATCAAAGAACAAACCGCCAATGCCTCTTCCTTCATTTCTATGAGTATTGTAGAAATATTCATCGCAACGTTTTTTATAGGCTGGGTAGAAGCTAGGGTCTTGTGTATCGCATGCGTTTTTACAAACGGTATGAAAGTGTCGTGCGTCTTCTTCAATTAGATAATAAGGCGTTAAATCTTGTCCGCCACCAAACCAGCGATCCACAACCTCACCGTCCTTATTATACATTTCGAAATAGCGCCAATTGGCATGTACCGTGGGCACCTTTGGGCTTTTGGGGTGTAATACGAGGCTCAGTCCACAGGCAAAAAAATCAGCATCTTTCACGCCAAAATACTGTTGCATGGATTCAGGGAGGGCACCATGAACCTCCGAAACATTTACGCCTCCTTTTTCGAAAACAGCTCCATTTTGAATAACGCGTGTTCTTCCACCTCCGCCTTCGTGCCTCTCCCAAAGGTCTTCTTCAAAAAGAGCTTGACCATCAACAGCTGCAAGGCTATCCGTGATGGTGTCTTGAAGATTTCTGATATAAGCAACAAATTTTTCCTTCATTGTATTTTTTTCTGAATATTTTCTGATGGAGCAAGTATTTTTGCCTCTTGTAAAAGCTTGACAGTTTCTGTAGTTGATGCCGTGACAGAAAGCGGGAGCACTAAGATGATTCCGATAATTGGAATAAAAAGCATGAGCATAAAAACGATACCATTTCCAATGGCAATCCCGCTATGGGATCGCACAAAATTTAGGCTATCGTCATACTTAAAGTGCCGTTCTAGCGTATAATCCATATTACCAAAACCGGCATAGTAGGATTGGACTAGAAATAAGAGAATTGTGGTGAAAAAGTTCACAACTGGAATTAGGCTTAGCAGTAAAATAGGAACAGTAAACAGTAGTTCCATAAGTAAATTACGAACATTGATTCTGATACCCCGCCACAGTTGTTCTTTAAAAGAAAATGGGGAAGGAACATATTTAATGCCAAGAATATGTGCTTCAATTTTTTCAGAAACCGGACTCATGAATGGCGCGCTAAGTGCCATAATAATGTGCTTGTAAAGGACAAATCCAATTGCAATAATCATTAATGCACCCAAGACTTCACTAATTGCAAGAAAGGCTTCAGAGCCCCATTCCCACAACCAGGCTTTGGCTATAAACGCGCCAATGTTATCCCCCAATCCCCAAGCTAATAATCCAATTCCACTGGCGGTCAACAAACTAATTAAAATTGGAACCCCAAAGTACTTCCATAAACCTAATTTGGTAATGAGTTTTATGGTGCCTCCATAGGCACGAATTCCTTTAAATATATTTTTGACTAAGATCATTCTACTAGATAAACAAGTTGCGCCTTATATTGGGCTATTTCTTTTAATTTTGTAACTTTTTTGGTATTTTTCATTGATTTTTTGACAGTTTCAATCATTTTTTGCTCGTTTTGGGCGAAAAGATCTTTAGCTAATAACCTGCCAATTTTATTATTATGCAAGTCCATAGCACGGTCTAGTGATTCATTTACTGAAAACTCTTCATGCCAATCAGTAATTCGCTTTGCCCAGGCCAAGGCCCTTGGTGTTTTTTTATTCCTTCGTGCGCAATAGCTAACAATTAAAACGTTCCAGAAGGCATGTCTGAAAGCATTGGCGGGATTATGTAAATGATGTGTATTCCCTAACAAGTCATTACATATAGCAATGCACCTTTTGGAGGCGTTGATTGTTGGAATTACGTACAATGGATGTTTTACACATAAAACCGTGAGCCTCCAAAGCTCCCTAAACTGAATTTTTTTAAGAATTTCCCAAATCACTTTTTTGCTTTATATTCTTTAACTGCTTCAATAAAGGCGCCCGCATTTTCTATAGGAATATTGGGCAAGATGCCATGACCTAAATTAACGATATATCGATCCTTGCCAAAAGCATCAATCATTTCGGTAACCATTTTCTTGATTTCTGAAGGAGGACTAAATAATCTTGTAGGGTCAAAATTTCCCTGTAGTGTTATTTTGCCACCAGACAAGTATCGCGCATTTCTAGGCGAACATGTCCAGTCAACACCAAGAGCAGCCGCGCCACTTTTTGCCATAGTGTCTAGCGCAAACCAACAGCCTTTTCCAAAGGCAATAACAGGCGCTTCGTCTTTCAGTGCATCAATAATTTGTTGCATATATTGCCAGCTAAATTCTTGATAATCTATTGGTGACAACATGCCTCCCCAGCTGTCAAATACTTGAACTGCATTAACCCCAGCCTTCACCTTTTCTTTTAGGTAGAGAATGGTTGTATCTGTTATTTTCTGAAGTAATTCATGAGCAGCAACAGGTTGGGTAAAGCAGAACTCTTTTGCTTTGTCAAAATTCTTGCTGCCTTGTCCTTGGACGCAATAACAAAGAATTGTCCACGGACTCCCGGCGAAACCAATCAATGGAATTTCGTCATTGAGTTTTTCCTTCGTCATTTTAATGGCCTTCATGACGTACCCTAAGGTGTCGTCAATATTCGGAACGATAACACGATCTAAATCTTTTTGGGTTCTTATAGGAGAAGGAAGCCAAGGTCCAATCCCTGGTTTCATTTCTACCTCGATATTCATCGCTTGTGGAATAACCAAAATATCACTGAACAGAATGGCGGCATCCATACCATATCGGCGAATAGGTTGTACTGTAATTTCACTGGCTAGTTCAGGCGTTTGACAACGGGTAAAGAAGTCGTATTTCGCCTTGATCTCCATAAATTCTGGCAGGTATCTACCTGCTTGACGCATCATCCAAACAGGTGGTCTGTTTACAGTTTCACCCTTAAGGGCACGGAGAAATAAATCGTTTTTAATTGTATTCATTATTCGGTGTCAATTGGAGCATTACTTGAAAACTAATGCAATTATTTTAAACGTACCGTGCTTCGCACACGAGAACTTTTTTATAAATGTAGCTTAAAGACCTTTCGATAGGCTACGTTGCGGTATTTCTGGATTAATATTTCATTTTATTTCTCAATAATGTTTGAGGGCGACAAATTAGACTTTAATTCAATTGCCTTTTCAATTACACTTTCAACTGTTGTTTCGTTGGAAATGATCACGTTTGACGTGTGTTTTCTTGCTTCTGAAGCCGTTGTTTCGCCAATACATACAGCAAGTGCACCGTTGACGCCATTTTCAGAAATGAAACTCTGAACCCCAGATGGGCTAAAAAATAGAATTTTATGCAGTTTTTGATTAAAAATAATTGCATTTAATTCAATTTTATATGTTATTACTTCAAAAAGGCGGTTTTTCGAGTTTTTTATACTTTCTGGAAGTTCATCTCTTCGATTACTTCCACAGAAAAAATAAAAATCTTCATTTTCATATGATTTATTAATGAAATGAGCCAGTTCTGAAGCATTTTTAGCAATTTTTACTACATATTGACCATTTTCTTTCAAAAGTGAAGCTGTTTTGTCACCTACGCAAAAGCAGTTTTCGATATTGCCAAAAAGAAGCTTTTTTTGATATGTATCAACACTTTTTATAGCATTTTGACTAGAAAATATGCCATTTTTGATGATTTTAGCCAATTTGAAGGAAATTGGTGTAATGGAAATCGCATCATATTCGGAAAATTCCATATTGGCATCCAAAATAAGCTGCTTTTGCTCCAGATTTAGTGTTTTGGTGGATAGCAGGTGCTCCATTAGATTTCCCTTTTGATTACTTCCATCAGGTCCGTTCCACCATTCCCTAATAATTCCAAGGCACAATTTTTTCCGAAGTTGCTATAAAGAGTCAAATCTATAGTCTTTTCTATACTAAGTTTCGTTTTACCATCAAGAGCGAGTAACTCTCCCTTAAAGTGAAGTTCATTTTCTATTATTCGGGCAAATGCGCCAATTGGTGCTGTACAACCCCCTTCTAGAACACTAAGAAATTCACGCTCAATATGTGTGCAAATTTCTGACTCTTCGTGGTTTAATTTTGCTGTTGCTTTTTGATTGTACGTGTCATTTTCTAGGGCAACAATCACCATTGCTCCTTGAGCAGGGGCAGGGGTCATCCAGTCTAATGCCATAAAGGTGTTAGGAAGTTTATGGATACGCTCTAATCCTGCTTTGGCAAAAATGGCTCCTTGCCATGCGCTATCTTCGAGCTTTTGCAACCTCGTGTTTACGTTACCACGTAAACCCACCACTTCGTGTAGTGGATAGCGGCTTAACCACTGTGCTTTTCTGCGTAAGCTACCCGTTGCAATAGTACAGGGTTGGTTGAGGTCGAGCATTGGTTTATGGACCAATATATCTTGTGAAGACGCCCTTGCTAGAACCGCCGTTTGGACAATGCCTTTAGGCAATAAGGTTGGCACGTCTTTCATGCTATGTACGGCAATGTCAACCTGGCCATTTAGCATAGCAACATCTAAAGTTTTCGTAAATACGCCGGTAATTCCAAGTTCGTACAACGGTTTGTCAAGGATTAAATCACCTGTTGATTTAACAGGAACCAGCTGTGTTTGGTACCCAAGAAGTTCTAGCTTTTCTTTAACTGTATTTGCTTGCCAAAGAGCTAGTTGACTATCACGGGTTCCTATGCGAATTAGTTTGCTCACTTATCTACATTGTTTAACTGAAAAACGTTGTTGATTAAAGCTACACTATCATCTGTTGGATGAGTTTCGTCTTTAAGATGGTTCGCAAAATGGGTTGTAATTTTTTGGATAATACGGTTGCTGATAATTTCGGCTTGTTCCTCGTTGAAGTCATCCAGTTTACGACGTTGATTATCAATTTCTCCTTTTTTGATTTCCGAAAGCTTTGTTTTCAATGCTTGAATAGTAGGAGCGAATTTTCGATTCTCGGCCCAAGTGTTGAATTCAGATTCTATTTCGTCAATTACAGCTTCAGCTTTAGGGATTTCCGTAGTTCTTTGTGCGAGTGTCTTGTCTGTTACTTTCGAAAGTTCATCCAAGTGAACAAGGCTTACAAGTTTGTTTTCTTTTACATCTTCAGAAACGTTCTTTGGAATAGAAAGATCAAGAATTAAAAGAGGTTTTTTGAGGTAAAGAAGTTCTTTAGAAATGGTTGGGTTTTGTGCCCCAGTGGCAACAAACAAAATGTCTGTTTGCGCAATTTCACTTTGAATGTTCGCATAATCCTTTACTATCAAATTGAATTTTCCAGCCACTTCTTCAGCCTTTATCTTCGTTCTGTTAATTAAAGTTATATGCTCATTTTTGGTGTGTTTTATTAAATTTTCACAGGTATTTCTTCCAATTTTACCAGTACCAAATAAGAGTATGTTTTTTTCTGAAACTTGAGGCACGCGAGCCAAAATATACTGAACGGCGGCGAAACTCACTGAGGTAGCTCCCGTAGAGATCTTAGTCTCATTTTTTATCCTCTTACTTGCTTGAATCACGGCATTGCCAAGGCGTTCCATGAATGGATTCATGAGGTGATGCTTTTTTGCAAGACGAAAACTTTTGCGCAGTTGACTAATAACCTCAAAATCACCCAAAATTTGGCTATCTAGCGCTGTTCCTACCCTAAAAAGATGTGAGACAGCAGCTTTATCCTTATGAATATAGGCTACCTTTTTAAAAGTTTCAATTGTGCCTTGAGTGTGTTCGCAAAGTAATTGGATAAGTTGGAAAGAATTATCGGCGAAGCCGTATAATTCGGTTCTGTTGCATGTAGAAATAATAGCTAATGCCGGTATTCCTTCATTAGAAGCCTGTTTTAAAATATTGATTTGGGCTTCTTCGGAAATGCTAAACTGACCCCGAATTTCTGCATCAGCCTTTTTATAATTCAGTCCAATGGCATAAAAAGTGCCTCCGTTTGTTGATCCTAAAAAACTTTTGTCGTTGTTTTTCATATAAAAACCCTTCAGAAGGGCATTGCGCTTGCAAAAATACCAGCTTCGTTAATTAAAAAATAACGCTAGCGGTATCATTTGTAGCGTTAGCAGTAAATTCCTATTATTAATAACAGTCTTTGGCTGGATTACCCTACTTTAGCGCCTTTGTAGGCTATTAACTTGTGTCTTATTTAGAGTAATTCTAAATACAATAATAAAAATTGAATGTCAGATTTAGGAAAAAATATCGCTGAAAGTACTTATGATGAAACCTATATTGAGGATGGGTTTGTCATTTTGAAGTTCAACAACAAAACAGCTGACAATCAGCTGTTTAAAAGAGAAGTGAACGCGAATTTTATTCAGTTTCATTTTTGTTTAAAAGGGAGCGGCCTATTCAGTTTTAATAATGGCAGTTACCAGCTGCCATTGCAGGAAGAGAATTCACTTTTACTATACAATCCGCAGCGAGATTTGCCCATTGAGGTAACTGTAAATGGCTATTCATGGTTGCTATCTGTGCTACTTCCTATTAAAAAGTTTCACGCACTTTTTTCTACGGAAGCTAATTATATCACTTTTTTAAGTGAAGAAAATAAGGGGCGAAAGTATTATAAAGATGGAATGATTACACCCTCCATGTCTATTGTGCTAAACCAACTTATAAACTTCAATTTACATCCATCGGTAAAGCCATTATATTTTAAAGGAAAAATTTATGAACTTTTAAGTTTGTACTTCAACAGGCCGACTGATACAAATGTTGAACAATGCCCATTTTTGGTTGACGAGGAGAATGTAGCCAAGATTAAAAAGGCGAAGGAAATTATAATAGCTAGGATGGCCGAACCGCCAACTTTGCAGCAGTTGTCTGAAGAAATTTCGCTTCCAATTAACAGACTAAAAGAGGGCTTTAAACAGATTTATGGAGATTCGGTTTTTAGTTTTTTATTCGATTATAAAATGGAAGTTGCTAGACAGTTGCTTGCTACTGGATCCTATAACGTAAATGAAGTTGGTCTCAAAGTAGGGTATAGTTCATCCAGTCATTTCATTTCGGCTTTTAAGAAGAAGTTTGGCACTACTCCCAAGAAGTTTTTGATGGGCTTGTCTTCCTAAATGAATTTGTGAAATGGACGGGGCTTGTTTCTGACTGCTTGCTACAGATAATTTTTATTTGTCCACTAAAGTATATTTCCAAAAGAAAACATTCAGAAATCTAAGAAAAAAGCGGATTTAAGCACTCAAATTTCAAAATGGATAGGTTTCGCTACGGGTCTCATAATTACAATCTATAAAGAGATTCTTGTATATCATATTTATGGGGTATTTTTGCGTAGGTAATTTAAAAAAGAAGTATGAAGGGAGTACTGCTCGTAAATCTGGGATCGCCAGATAGTGCAAGTCCAAAAGACGTAAAAAAGTATCTTGATGAATTTTTGATGGATCCACGGGTTATTGATGTGCCACGTTGGGCACGAATTCTATTGGTGCGCGGGATTATTTTAAACACCAGACCGAAACAATCGGCAGCAGCCTATCAGAAAATTTGGTGGGAAGAAGGTTCGCCATTGATTGTACTTTCAGAACGACTTCATAAGAAAGTTCAGAATAAAACAACGGCGCCAGTGGCATTAGCAATGCGCTATGGAAGCCTTACACTTAAAAAAGGACTACAGGAATTGGTCGATCAGGGAGTGGATGAGGTATTAACAATTCCGCTATACCCGCAATTTGCGATGGCTACAACCGAAACTATAGATGTTAAAGTTTCCGAATTGCGCGACGCACACTTTCCGAGGTTAAAGGTTAGTTCATTACCTGCTTTTTATCACAAAAAAGACTACATCAAAGTGCTTTCTGAAAGTATAGCTGAAAAACTGAAAGACCTTGATTACGAGCACATTCTTTTTAGTTATCACGGTGTTCCCGAAAGACATATTAGAAAGAGCGATATTACTAACGGAAATTGTAAAATGGACGGGAAATGCTGTTTTAAAATGGGTTCTAAGCAGCATGAGTTTTGCTACAGGCATCAGTGTGAGATCACCACGGTAAATGTGGCCAAATACCTTGGTTTTGAGAACGGAAGCTATTCAACGACCTTTCAATCTAGACTGGGCTTCGACCCTTGGTTGCAGCCGTATACCGATAGAACTATCGAGCGGATGGGGAAACAAGGAATAAAAAAAATGGTCGTTATCACGCCCGCTTTCGTAAGTGACTGCTTGGAGACTTTGGAAGAAATTGCGATGGAAGGGGAAGAAATATTTCATGAAGTCGGTGGTGATAAATTTACGGTGATTCCATGTTTGAATGACCGCGATGATTGGGCAGAATTACTAGCCCATTGGATTGACGAATGGCGTATAGCGGATGTTAAAACTGCCATCGCGTAAATGGCTACGAAACGATCCAGCACCTTAGGCACCGATTCCATCAGCAAATTATTAATACAACAGGCTGTACCTGCATCTATTGGGATATTAGTCATGTCATTGAACATGATTGTAGACACCATTTTTGTTGGTCGATGGATTGGTCCGATGGCTATTTCGGCCATTACAGTAGTTGTTCCGTTTACTTTTTTTATTGCTGCTATGGGATTGGCAATTGGGATTGGAGGAAGTTCCGTTTTATCCCGAGCACTAGGCGCTGGTGATGAAAAAAAGGCACTTCGTGTTTTTGGGAATCAGGTGACACTCACGTTTTTAAGCTCAGCATTTTTAGCAATTCTTGGGCTCGTTTTTCAAGACTATCTCATTGAGTTTTTTGGAGCTGACGAGTCGTTCAAAGATTTAGCACTTACGTATTATCGTATTGTACTTTACGGCATCGTAATGTTGTCTCTGTGCATGATGGGGAATAATGTTATACGCGCAGAAGGCAAACCAAAATTTGCCATGTATGCCATGCTTTTACCTGCTGTTGGGAATATTCTAATGGATTATTTGCTTATCAATGTAATGGGTTGGGGTATGGAAGGAGCTGCTTGGGCAACCTTTATAAGTTACTTTATTTGTTTTGCCTTTATTTTATGGTTTTTTATTGCGAAAAGTGAATTGAGATTAAAATGGGAGTCTTTCAAATTGCAGCGAAAACTAGTTAATGAAATCAACAGTCTTAGTTTTGTAACGCTGGCAAGACAAGGGACCATTGCGGTATTAGTAATTTTAGTCAATAACGTTCTAATCACTTATGGTGATGCGCTTGATGTAGCATCCTATGGAATTATAAGCAGGATGTTGATGTTTGCCTTATTTCCAGTTATTGGTGTTAATCAAGGGTTCCTGCCCATTGCTGGTTATAATTATGGAGCGAAACAGTATGAACGGGTTCGCGAATCAATTAATACCTCTATAAAATATTCGGGGATATTGGCCCTAGCCGTTTTTATTGGTATAATGTTCTTTGCACCAGAGATTGTCTCTGTTTTCTTAAGTAATTCTGAAAGTCTAGACGCTCAAACCTTAGCAGATAATGCAATTTTATTAGAACGCACACCAAATGCACTCCGTTGGGTTTTTGCTGCTACTCCAGTGATTGTGGTGCAGTTAATAGGAGCGTCTTATTTCCAGGCTATTGGTAAGGCAATACCTGCGCTCTTACTAAGTTTGACAAAGCAAGGGTTCTTTTTAATACCGCTCATTTTAATTTTACCTAAATTCTTAGGTGTTTGGGGTGTTTGGATTGCATTTCCCATTGCGGACGTTCTATCCACTATTGTAACTGGATTTTATCTACATAAAGGCGTTAAGCGATTGCTCGAATAGTTTAGTATAAGGTCATTTACCAGAGCTACTTTCCAACTTGTTTAAAGCGTCTTAGCTCAATTAAGAGCTTAAGAAAAGGGCTCATGTAGTTTCATTAAATACAGAGGAAGCCTTATCTTTAAAAAAACTTTCAAAATTGAGCTTATGAAACCATTTTGCTTATTCTCCGCCCTATTGTTTTCTTTGTTATTCTTCGGAATTTCTCCCGAAGTAACACAGGCACAAACCTATGACGAAGCCCTATATAGCGGTTTAGAGTATAGGCTTGTTGGGCCTTTTAGAGGTGGTCGAAGCGCAGCCGTTACCGGCGTTCCAGGCAAGCCGAATTTATACTATTTTGGTTCCGCAGGTGGAGGCGTTTGGGAGAGTAAAAATGGAGGTCGTGAATGGAAGAATATTTCCGATGGATTTTTTGGCGGATCAATTGGCGCCATTGAAGTCGCGCAAGATGACCCAAACGTAATTTATGTGGGTGGTGGAGAGAAAACGGTGCGTGGTAATGTGTCTTCGGGCTATGGAATATGGAAATCTGAAAATGCTGGTAAAACATGGGAAAGTGCTGGCTTGAAAAACAGTAGACATGTTCCAAGAATTGCAATTCATCCAAAAGATCATAATATTGTTTACGCTGCCGTCTTAGGAAATATCTACAAGCCAACACAAGAACGTGGCGTATTTAAAAGCACTGATGGGGGGAAGTCTTGGCGGAACACCTTGTTTGTGAACCAGAATGCCGGTGCGGTTGATTTGTTATTGGACCCTAATAACCCAAGAATTCTGTATGCATCTACCTGGAACGTGCAAAGAACACCCTATAGCTTAAGTAGTGGAGGTGATGGTTCAGCGCTTTGGAAAAGCACAGATAGCGGTGAAACCTGGAAAGAAATATCAAAAAACATTGGCTTCCCAACAGCGCCCCTAGGTATTATTGGCTTAACGGTTTCACCTGCTAATAGTGATCGTGTTTGGGCAATCGTTGAAAACAAGGACAATGGTGGCGTTTATAGAAGCGACGATGGTGGGGAAACATGGACTAACATAAATAGCGAACGAAAATTACGCCAGCGTGCTTGGTATTATACGCGTATTTATGCCGACCCTCAGGATGAGGATGTGATGTATGTTTTAAATGTACGCTACCACAAAAGTACAGATGGTGGTAAAACGTATGAAACCTATAACGCACCGCATGGAGATCATCATGATTTATGGATTGCGCCAGAAAACCCTAAAAGAATGATTATCGGTGATGACGGGGGGGCACAAATCACCTATGATGGAGGCGAAACATGGAGCACCTATCATAACCAGCCTACTTCACAGTTTTACAGAGTAACAACAGATAATGCGTTTCCATATAGGATTTATGCGGCGCAACAGGATAATTCAACGGTACGAATTCCACATAGAACAGAGGGGAGAGCTATTTCTGAAGATGATTGGGAATCAACGGCTGGAGGAGAAAGTGCGCATATTGCAATCGATCCTTTGAACAATGATATTGTTTATGGCGGAAGTTATGATGGGTTCTTGACACGTTATAATCACGAAAAGAATACTGTTCGGAGTATTAGTGTTTGGCCAGATAACCCAATGGGACATGGAGCAGAAGACATGAAATATCGCTTCCAATGGAATTTTCCGATTTTCTTTTCACCACATAATCCGAAGAAATTATATACCGCATCCAATCACTTACATGCTACCACAAATGAAGGTGAAAGTTGGGAATTGCTAAGCGGTGATTTAACAAGAAATGACCCTTCGAAACTCAAGTCTTCAGGGGGGCCTATTACACAAGACAATACTTCGGTAGAATATTATTGTACCATTTTCGCTGCGGCGGAATCACCTGTAACCGAAGGTTTACTTTGGACAGGAAGTGATGACGGCCTTGTTCATGTATCACGTGATGGTGGAAAAAAATGGGACAATGTGACGCCAAAAGGAATGCCTGAATGGATGATGATAAATAGTATTGAACCTTCAAAATACGATGCCGGAACCTGTTATATTGCCGGAACAAAGTATAAGATGGGT
Source organism: Candidatus Latescibacterota bacterium (assembly GCA_047615425.1). Taxonomy (GTDB): domain Bacteria; phylum Bacteroidota; class Bacteroidia; order Flavobacteriales; family Flavobacteriaceae; genus Patiriisocius. The sequence goes on along the minus strand of JBLHGH010000006.1, from coordinate 12,098 downwards.
GATTTTTTGCCTTATTTGTACAAGACAAATGACTACGGAAAAACCTGGAAAAAAATCACCAGCGGTATAAACAACGAACATTTTACTAGAGTGCTTCGTGAAGACCCTAATAGAAAGGGACTGCTATACGCAGGTACTGAAACAGGGATGTATATTTCGTTTGATGACGGAAGTAATTGGAAGCCTTTTCAGTTAAATCTACCGATAGTGCCAATTACAGATCTCGCGCTCAAAGAAAATAATTTGATAGTTGCCACTCAAGGTAGAAGCCTTTGGGTCCTGGACGATTTAACCGTTATTTATCAGTTAGCTTCGGCAAAAGGGCAGCTCAATTATCTTTTCAAACCAAAAGATACTTACAGAATGGGTGGACGATCAACAGCGGGTTCGCTTACCAGTGGGACAAATCATCCTAGTGGTGTGATGACTTATTTTAACATAGAGGATCCAAAAGACAAAGAGGTTACATTAAGTTATCTTAATAGTAAAAACGACACGATAAAAACCTTCAGCACGAAAAGTAAAGCAGCTAAATTGGAGGTGTCAAAAGGAGGAAACATGTATACGTGGAATATGCGGGGAGAAGGAGCTAAGCGCCTTAAGGGAATGATCTTATGGTGGGCAAGCACCGATGCGCCTCAGGCAGTCCCTGGAAGCTATAAGGCTGTTTTAAGCGTGGACGGAAAGAGTCAAGCTCAAATGTTTAATATTCTTGCAGACAAGAATGCGGAATCTGATATTGCAGAGATGCAAAGACAATTCGATTTTGTTTCAGATGTGAATGAGACCGTTGATAAGGCGCATAAATCGATTGAGAAAATCCGTAAAATAAATGAGCAGTTAGGAGATTTTCAGAAACAATACAAAGAAGATGAAGCTATCTCAGATTTGGTTGAAAAAGCTAAAAACTTAAGTGAGCAATTTTCAGAAATTGAAAAAGCCTTGTATCAAACCAAAAACCGCAGTGGTCAGGACCCATTAAATTTCCCGATAAAGCTCACAAATAAATTGGGTCACCTAAACAGTTTGGTAAGTATGGACGATTTCCCGCCAACACAACAAGATATAGCTGTTAAAAATGAGCTTACGAAACAAATTGAGGCAGAATTAGCGAAGTTTGACACATTAGTTTCTGACGAAATTAAAGCGTTCAATACTGCATTTAATGCAAAGCAATTAAACTATTTATTTATTGAGAATAAAGACTAGTAATGGAATACAATTATATTAAATCGTTGCATTTAATCTTTGTGATCACTTGGTTTGCAGGACTTTTTTACATTGTCAGACTTTTTGTGTATCAAATCGAGGCACATTATAAGGGCTCGCCAGAAAAGGAAATTTTGGTAGCGCAGTATAAAATTATGACAAAGCGATTGTGGTATATTATAGCATGGCCTTCTATGATTTTGGCTGTTGGATTTGCAATATGGCTGCTTGTCCTAAGACCGTTTTACATAACAGATGCCTGGATGCAAGTGAAGCTTGGTTTTGTAGTACTGCTCATTTTGTATCACATTAAATGCCACATTATTTTCAAACAACTACAGCAGGATATAGTGAAGCATACGTCCAATTTCATGCGCTTATTCAATGAAGGTGCTACTTTGTTGCTCTTCGCGATAGTATTTTTAGTTGTACTTAAGAGTGCCATTAATTGGATTTATGGCGTTGTAGGCATTGTGTTATTTTCAGTAATACTCATGCTAGGCTATAAGTTTTACAAGCGAATACGGGATAAGGGCTAACAAATGGCGCAATTATTGTTAACTTCCACTACTAAAAAATTTGCATGAAATTTCAGACGCAGTCCTTACGAAGTAGAATCTTTGTCTCCATGCTCTTATTGGTGATCTTAGCTTCTATCTTAATCGCGGCAGTTACGGTATATCAATATCGAGAAGAGGCTGAAGATTATCATCGCGAAAGATTACTGCGAAAGGAAACCAATATCCGAGAAAACATTGGATTTGTTTTAGATGATACAACCTTTCCGGTTGAAACCGAATACATTCCGCTTATTTTTAAAGAGAAAATTTTTGAAATTAAAGCAACCCATAATTTGGAACTTTATCTCTATGATTTAGAGGGCAAGCTACTTAAATCTTCGAAGGCTTCGTTTGTAAAAGACCCAAGAGCGGCGGAGATTCCGGACTATGTAATGGAGGGCCTCGAGACTTCCCAGACTAAAAGTTATGTGGAAGAATTTCAAGAGGAAGGTCAGCAGTATCAATCGTCCTATACCTATATCACAGACAATTACTTTAAGCCTATTGCTATTCTTAATCTCCCTTATATTGAAGACGACGGGTTTATAAAAAGAGAACTAAAAGAGAGTCTTACTAGGTTGGGCATGGCATACCTTTTTATGATGGGTATTGCCATCGTGTTTGCTTATTTCTTGTCAAAATTTATCACGAGATCTGTGAATGAGGTGAGTGAAAAAATAACGGAAACAAGGCTTGATAAGCGTAATAAAAAGATAAATGTTTCTAACGCTCCTAATGAAATCTCAACCTTAATTATTGCCTACAATGGTATGATTGACGAGCTTGAAAACAGTGCTGCTCAATTGGCGGCGAGTGAGCGCGAGGCAGCATGGCGAGAGATGGCAAAGCAGGTGGCGCACGAGATTAAGAACCCTTTGACGCCTATGCGTCTTACGGTACAAAGTTTTCAAAGAAAATTTGACCCAACACACCCGGATATTCAGCACAAAGTGGATGAGTATAGCAATACCCTTATTCAACAAATTGACACCATGAGTAATATTGCATCGGCTTTCTCTAATTACGCGAAAATGCCCGCACAGAAAGATGAGACTTTGAATGTGGTAAAAATAACGAAGCTTGCTTTGGATATTTTTAATGAACCATATATTTATTTTTCTTCTGAAGCAGAAGAAATCATCACAAAATTTGATCGATCACAGCTTATAAGGGTCATTACGAATTTGGTCAAAAACAGCATCCAAGCCATCGAACAACAACAACCTGTTGACCCTAGAGTCGAAGTTCGCGTCATTGAGGAAGCTTCCAATGTTGCAATCACAGTAAAGGACAACGGTGTAGGTGTTTCTGATGAAAATAAAGATAAAATATTCGAACCAAAGTTTACAACCAAATCAAGCGGTATGGGTCTCGGGCTCGCCATGGTGAAAAACATCGTAGAGACTTACGGAGGATCTATTGGTTTAATTTCCGAAGCGCTTAATGGCACCACATTTACGGTGCGCTTTCCGAAACAGTTGTAGGGATTTATGTATTTTTACTAGAACAAATCTAAAATCAATATCATGACGTTCAATAATATTTTAACTGAAGATTACGGCGGAATTTCTCGCATCACCATTGACAGACCAGACAAGCTCAATGCGCTGAATATGGAGACCATATCAGAACTTCACCACGCGCTAAATCAGGCAGATTTAGCAAAAGTGATTAAGGTTATAATAATTACTGGATCTGGTGAAAAAGCCTTTGTTGCAGGTGCAGATATTAGTGAGTTTGCAGATTTTTCTGTCTCTCAAGGAGAACGTTTAGCGGCTCACGGTCAGGCCCAACTTTTTGATTTTATTGCACATCTCTCTACACCAGTTATTGCCGCGGTAAATGGTTTTGCCCTTGGTGGCGGACTTGAGCTTGCCATGGCAGCGCATTTTAGAATCGCAAGTGATAATGCTAAAATGGGTCTACCAGAAGTCTCTCTTGGGGTTATCCCGGGTTATGGTGGAACACAGCGATTGCCGCAACTTGTTGGCAAGGGTCGTGCTATGGAACTTATTATGACTGCTAGTATGATTGATGCTAATAAAGCACTGCTATATGGCTTGGTCAATCATGTAACTACACAAGAAGAATTACTTCCTTTTGCTGAAAAATTAGCAGAGAAAATTATGCGAAATAGCGCTGTTGCAATAGCAGCGGCTATTGCCGCGATCAATGCAGGATACGAGGATGGTGAGAACGGTTTTGAAGAAGAAATCACCCAATTTGGACGTTGTTTTGGAACGGCAGACTTCCAGGAAGGGACGCGGGCGTTTTTATCTAAAAAGAGGCCAAATTTCCCAGGTCAATAGTGCAATTGGAAATTCTGTAAATTACTTAGGGGTACTTCCACATTGTAATTGCTTTTAGGTTAGATCTTCCCTTCCCATTCTGCATAAAACTGCTCAAGAAACTGTTCCATAAAGGCATGGCGTTTCTGGGCAATTTTTTTTGCCGTTTCTGTGTGCATTTTATCCTTTAATAAAAGTAATTTTTCGTAAAAATGATTGATAGTAGGGGCTTTTGATGCTTTGTATTCTGAAGGCGTCATGTTTAGTTTAGGGGCAATCTCTGGATCATAAATAGGTCTATTTTTGAAGCCACCATAATTGAAAGTTCGAGCAATACCTACAGCACCTACTGCATCCAATCTATCTGCATCTTGTACCACGTCTAGTTCCTTGGAACGAAATGTTTTTTCTGTGTTTCCTCCTTTGAAAGAAACATGCGCAATAATTTGAACGATGTGCGCTATGTTTTCTTCGGAAATAGGTTGGTTTTCAAGAAATTCTTTTGCCTTTTTGGGGCCTATGGCTTCATCTCCTCCATGGAATTTGGAATCGGCAATATCATGTAGCAAAGCAGCCAAAGCAACAATATAATCATCCACATGCTCTTCTGAAGCAATTAACAGTGCATTTTTATAAACACGTTCTATATGGAACCAATCATGTCCGCCTTCTGCGTTCTCAAGCTCCTTTTTAACAAACAAAATGGTGGCATCAATGACGTCTTGATTATTTTCAGAGAATATCATATAACAATTGCGTCTGTGATTTGTTTTTCGATGGTTCTTATTAATTCCGTCGGTTCTGCGTCACCAACATTGATTGGCTGATGCACTTTAAATGTAACATTAGAGCCCAATCCAAGCGGAAACTTCCCATAACGAATGGTCTTCCATGAATTATTTACGGTGATTGGGACAATAGTGGCTGACGGGATTTCAGCAAATAATGTTAGCAAGCCTTTCGTCTGAAATGGCTTCGGGGAACCATCGCGACTTCTCGTGCCTTCTGGAAATATAACAGCGGCGCGATTGTTCTTTTCAATATATTGTCCAAATGCTTTAATGGCAGCAACAGCTTCAATGGGCTTCTTTCGGTCAATTAGAACAGATCCGCCATGTCTTAAATTATACGAAACGCTTGGAATACCTTGGCCCAGTTCTTTTTTAGAGATAAACTTGGGATGATGTTTTCGCATATACCAAATGATTGGGGGAATATCGAACATGCTTTGATGGTTAGTAACAATTATGACCGGTCTTTTAGGGTCAATTTTAAAATCATTTTTAAAAGAAAAGCGAGTTCCTAAGAGGTTTTGACAGCGCAAAAGAAAAAACTGTAGCCAATCTACAGAAACTTTATGTGACTGGTAGCCGAAGACATTCAGCATAAACCACTGAATGGGATGAAAGACCACTAACGTAAAGCCGAAGAACAGGAGATATATAACCGATATTGGATAGGCAAGTAGCTTCATACATTGTAAAAATAGAAAACCGTTCTCTATTATAACATAAAGAACGGTTTCAATTTTTAAAGCGGGGTGCTATTTAGCAATACTCTTCGTAAGCGCCTTTGAGATTTTCAGAGATCATATCTGCTGTCCTTCCTTCGATGTGGTGTCTTTCCAACATATGCACTAATTCGCCATTTTTAAACATGGCCATGGAAGGTGAGCTTGGTGGAAATGGAATCATTGCGGCACGTGCAGCATCTACAGCGTCGAAATCTACACCGGCGAAAACTGTTACAAGGTGATCTGGCGATTTTGCATTTTGAAGCGACATTCTTGCGCCTGGCCTTGCATTTGCAGCGGCACAGCCGCATACAGAGTTTACTACAACAAGGGTAGTTCCTTCTTTGCTTAATGCGTCAGCTACATCTTGAGCTGTATATAATTCGGCGAAACCAATATTCGTTAGGTCTTCGCGCATGGGTTTTACTAATTCTGCTGGGTACATAATCTATTCTTTTAAATGAATCATTATTAGGACACAAAGATACATATTATAGACCAAAACTTGCTTTAAAAATTACAGTTAGACACATTTTGGAAGCTTGGACATAAATCTATTTTGATAAATAACCGTAGCAAAAACTGCAAGTCGTTTACTTACCTTTGCAACCTTGAAGAATCAGAATTAAAGTATGTATCGAATAATAGGAGCCATTTTAGGTTATTTAGTGTATCGTTTTCCTGGATCCGTGATTGGGTTTGTTCTCGGGGGTTTGGCAGAGAGTATGTTTGGAAAGAAAAACAAAGGCGGTGGAGGGTTTCAAGAAGTTTTTAGAGGACAACGAAATGACCGTGTCTCTCCAGCCGACTTCGAACTCAACTTACTATCACTTGCCAGTGTAGTTATTAAGGCAGACGGCACTGTCAAGCAGTCTGAATTAGACTATGTACGTCAGTATTTTGTTCAGTCATACGGAAAAGAGCGCGCCAATGCCACCTTTAAAGTTTTTAATGAAGTGATTAAAAGCAGAACGGTGTCTGCACAAAACATTTGTGCTTTGTTAAGAGAACGAACACGATATGAATCAAGATTGCAAATTCTTCACTTTCTTTTTAGTATTGCCAATGCAGATGGACATGTTTCTGATGCGGAAGTACGCGAGATCAGTAGCATCGCAAGTTATATGCAAATACAGGGACGTGATTTTGAGAGTATAAAGGCCATGTTCTTCAAAAACCCAGATAGTGCATACAAAATTTTAGAAATTGATAGAACGGCGACCGTCAATGAAATTAAAAAGGCCTATCGGGATATGGCTAAAAAGTATCATCCAGACAAACTACAGCATATGGATGAGGCGTACCAAAAAGGCGCTGAGGAAAAATTCAGAAAGGTCCAAGAAGCCTACGAGCAGATACAAAAAGAACGACAGGTTTAAATATATGAAAGGGTTTTCTAATAAAACTTCGAAATTTTGTTGTTGTTGACACTTTTTTTAGTCTTATCTAAAAATATAATTACCATACAGTAAAAGTTAAGTATATTTGCCAAATGTTTACACTAGCAGAAGAGAATTATTTAAAAGCTATCTATCATCTTGAGCAGAAGATTGAAGGTGAAGTGAGCACGAATGCTATTGCCGAAAGAATGGAGACAAAACCGTCCTCAGTAACGGATATGGTTCAAAGATTAGCTGAAAAAGAAGTCCTTTCCTATAAGAAATACAGAGGGACATTGCTTACTCCGAGCGGCAGACGTATTGCCGCTAACGTGATTCGAAAACATAGGCTATGGGAAGTGTTTTTAGTAGATAAACTCAACTTTCATTGGGATGAGGTGCATGAAATTGCTGAGCAATTAGAGCATATTCAATCAGAAGAACTCGTAGCTCGGCTGGATAAATATCTTGGCCATCCAGATTTTGATCCACACGGAGATCCTATTCCGGATAAGGATGGGAATATGAAAACAACCAAAAAGAAATTACTTTCAGAATTACTGAAAAACCAGCGCTGTGTATGTGTTGGAGTAAAGGAATCAAGTTCAGAGTTTTTACAATACCTGGATAAAAAAAATATCAATATTGGGACGAAATTGACGGTCTTAGGAAAAGAGTTTTTTGACGGCTCTATGGTGATTCAAGTGAAACAAGATCAATTTTTCATTTCAAAAAAAATAGCAGAGAATTTATATGTACAAGCGAATTGATATGCGAAATTTAGTAGTGCTATGTAGCCTTATTGTATCGTCTTATGCGTATGCGCAAGTTGCAGATGTAGTTTCAGAAATGATTACCGATAGACCCGATGCCACAGAATCACCAAACACAGTATCCAAGGGGAATGTGCAAATTGAAACAGGTGGATTTTACGAATCGTTCGAAGAAAATGATTTTAAAACCGAAGTATACGGTTACAATACAACCTTAGTGCGTTATGGGTTATTGTCTAATTTAGAATTGCGCTTAGGATGGAATTTTGAAGAAATCCAGTTCTCGGTAGGTGGTGAGAAATTTGATCCCGTATTAAGCGGCTTTTCGCCTTTATTGGCTGGAGTGAAAGTTGAAGTGGCGAAAGCCAATGGTTGGATGCCCGAAATTGGATTGCTGGGTCATTTATACCTCCCAATTTCTGCGTCTACAGATTACCGTCCTGAAACCACAGGCGTTGATTTTAGATTTTCTTTCGCCCACACCCTAAGTGAAAAATCAAGTTTTGCCTATAACATCGGTGCACAGTGGATGGATGATTCTCCAGAGGCCGCCTATGTGTACACCTTTGTATATGGTTTAAGTGTTTCTGAAACAATAGGTGTATATGCTGAATTGTATGGTGATCTACCAGAAGATAGTCGTGCAAATCATTTTTGGGACGCTGGTATTACCTACCTCCTTCAGCAAAATATACAATTGGATGCCACGATAGGACAAAGTATAACCTCAGGACAGGACATCTTGGTGAGTGCCGGGGTTAGTTTTAGATTGCCAAAATAGATGCATATGAAAAAGATACTATATATACTAGCCGTTTGTGGCATCGTAAGCTGTAACAATGACACAACCAAATCTAATAAATTACATGTGGTCACTACCACTTCCATGCTCACAGATTTAGTAAAGAACATTGGTGGAGATTCTATCATTGTAAACGGACTAATGGGTGCGGGTGTAGACCCTCATCTTTACAAGGCGAGCGAAGGAGATGTCTCTAAGTTGTACAATGCAGATATTATTTTTTACAATGGGCTGCACTTGGAAGGTAAGTTAGTTGAGGTTTTTGAACAGATGGATTCATCAAATAAAACCCAAGTGGCCTTGGCAGAAGTACTTGATAAGAAGGAACTCATAGGGTCAGATTATTTTGCATCCAATTACGATCCACACGTGTGGTTTGATATTGACTATTTTAAGCAGTTTGCTGAAAAAACAGCGACTGTATTGGCGGAAGAAGACCCGACGAATGCTACTTTTTTTCAGAAAAATAAGATGGCCTATCTCGCTCAACTGGAGCGTTTAGAAACGGAAGTTAAAACTACGATTGCATCACTTCCGAAGGAAAAAAGAATATTGGTAACCGCCCATGATGCCTTTAATTATTTTGGGAAGGCCTATGATTTTGAGGTAGTTGGCTTACAGGGACTCTCTACAGCGACTGAGGCCGGTGTTCAGGACGTCCAGAGACTATCAGACTTTATTATAGAGAAAAAGGTCAAGGCTATTTTTGTAGAAAGCTCGGTACCTCGAAGAACTATAGAAGCTTTACAGGCAGCCGTATTGTCTAAAGGAGCGGAAGTGATTATTGGCGGATCCTTATACAGTGATGCTTTAGGAAATGCAGGAAGCGTAGAAGGAACCTATACTGGGATGTTTCGATACAATGTAAATACCATTGTTAATTCATTGAAATGATATGAAGAAAAAGCTAGCCGTTCAAGTAGATGATTTAACCGTAGCGTATAATTATAAGCCCGTGTTATGGGATATAGATTTAGAAGTGCCAGAAGGGGTCCTTATGGCAATTGTTGGACCGAATGGCGCTGGTAAATCAACACTGATTAAGGCTATTTTAGGCATAATCAAGCCGATTGCTGGGAGTGTTAGCATTTCTGGTAAACCTTATGAAAAGCAACGAAAAAAGGTGGCTTATGTTCCTCAAAAAGGAAGTGTAGATTGGGATTTTCCAACTACGGCCATAGATGTAGTGATGATGGGGACCTATGGAAGTTTAGGTTGGATTAAACGCCCAGGACAAAAAGAAAAAAAAGCATCATTAGAAGCCTTGGAAAAGGTAGGAATGCTTTCATTCAAAAACAGGCAGATAAGCCAGTTAAGCGGCGGACAACAACAGCGTGTGTTTTTAGCTAGAGCGTTAGTGCAAAATGCATCAATTTATTTTATGGATGAGCCTTTCCAAGGCGTAGACGCCACTACGGAGATAGCCATTATTAATATTTTAAAGGAGCTCCGCAAGGCAGGAAAAACGCTTATTGTTGTGCATCATGATTTACAAACCGTCCCAGAGTATTTTGATTGGGTCACTTTTTTGAACGTAAAGAAAATTGCAACAGGCCCAGTGAAGGAAATATTCAATGACGATAATTTAACTAAGACCTATGGAATTAATTATAAGGTGGCAATTAACAAATAATATTTATTAATAAGTAGCGACCTTCTGGTTGTACAAATCATGAGCATTTCAGAGTATTTTGAACTTCTTTTTACGGACTATACCTTGCGCACTATCACGCTAGGAACAGCTGTATTGGGTGCCATTTGTGGTATGTTAGGCAGTTTTGCTGTGCTTCGGAAAGAAAGCTTATTGGGGGATGCTATTTCCCACGCTGCCTTACCAGGAATTGCTTTGGCCTTTTTAATTACAGGTGCAAAAGACACTAATGTTCTTTTGCTAGGTGCCTTGGTAAGTGGATTAATAGGGGCCTTTTGGATTCGAGGGATTACTAAAAATACAGTCCTAAAAAGCGACACCGCCTTAGGACTTGTTTTATCGCTCTTTTTTGGTTTTGGAATGTTGTTGCTTACTTATATTCAGAAGCAACCAAACGCCAATCAGGCGGGATTAGATAAGTATTTATTTGGGCAGGCAGCTACCTTAGTTGAAAAAGATGTCCAATTGATGGTTATAGTAACTGGAATTAGCTTATTCGTCTTATTACTTTTTTGGAAGGAGTTTAAAATATTGCTCTTTGATGCGGATTATACAAAGACCTTAGGGTTTAACACCGGAATTATAGATATACTAATTACCTTTTTTATTGTTTTGGCCATTGTTTTAGGCTTGCAAACTGTTGGCGTTGTCTTAATGAGTGCCATGCTACTGGCGCCTGCTGCAGCTGCCCGACAATGGACAAATAGTCTAGGAATGATGGTGTTTTTAGCAGCCTTGTTTGGGGCATTTTCTGGAGTGTTTGGCACTGCAATTAGCGCATCAGAGAATAATTTGTCTACAGGCCCTGTTATTGTGCTAGTTGCAACCGTTTTTGTGCTAATTTCCTTTGTTTTCTCCCCTAGAAGAGGGTTGTTATTTCGGGAAATTCGTTTTCGTAATAATAGAAGAGACTTACACCTTAAAAAGACCTTGCAGTTTATGTACGGAATTGCCAAAAACCATGATAACATCTCTCATCCCCACGCGATAAAAATATTAAACAATTTTCAAGGATTTACGAGGAGGTCCTTAAAGGAATTGGAGGAGAAAGAATGGATAACTATAGTTAACCAACAATGGGCTTTGACTCAGGATGGATATCAAGAGGCTCAAAGTTTATTTAGTAATAATTCAGAAGATGACTAGCCCACAAATAGAAATCCAAATAATAGCAGCTATTGTAGCCATTGCATGTGCTATTCCAGGAGTTTTTCTTGTCTTGAGAAAAATGGCGCTCATTAGTGATGCTATTAGTCATGCTATTTTACCCGGAATTGTTATTGGTTTCTTTATTACTCATGATCTAAACTCACCTATTCTCATTTTGCTTGCAGCCCTTACTGGGGTTATTACGGTTGTCTTGGTTGAAGCCATTCAAAAGACGGGCTTGGTAAAAGAAGATACAGCCATCGGATTAGTGTTCCCTGCCTTATTTAGTATTGGAGTGATCTTAATTGCAAAAAATGCGAACGACGTCCACTTGGATGTTGACGCAGTATTGCTTGGAGAATTGGCTTTTGCACCCTTTGACAGATTGGTGCTATCAGGGGTTGATATTGGTCCAAAATCGATGTGGCTAATGGGTGTTGTTTTAGTGGTAACGCTGAGCCTGCTTTTTATGTTTTTTAAAGAGCTTAAGGTATCAACATTTGATGCTGGTTTATCTTCCGCACTTGGCATTTCGCCAGTTGTGATGCACTTTGGTCTTATGTCTGTTTCTTCGATCACTGTAGTTGGTGCTTTTGATGCAGTTGGAGCCATTTTAGTGGTAGCCCTCATGATTGCACCAGCCGCTGCAGCCTATTTATTAACAAGTGACTTAAAGCGCATGATTGGGTTGTCAATATTCTTTGGGGTCTTTTCGGCTATTGGAGGCTATTGGCTGGCTCATTTGTTGGATGCTTCAATTTCTGGGTCCATGAC